>JAUICT010000128.1 GCA_030429325.1 Bacteroidia bacterium | reverse complement strand
CAAGTTAAGGGTTCTCTAAAAATGTTAAACTGTTGCAAAAAAAGGTGCATTTCATCGATAAAAGATGCATTTCATGGTGAACTTATCAATTCTTTTACCTACATTTAACGGTATAAATACAATCCTATGGAAAACTATGTGATCGTTTTGGGAATGTACTTGATTTTGATGCTTTTCTTCAAAATCTTCTTCTCGGTTTCCACCAGAGGAGAATAGAAATGTATGCCCCAAAACACTACCCCAAATTTCAGCACTAGATGTTGAAACATGAACTAAGAAAAAAATACAAAAATCTAAGGGCCGAGCTTGATGCCTCCTATACCTCGGATTTAAGTATACTCCTTACAAATCATGTACTTCAAATCCCAATTTGGGATTTTTTTTATTTCCATATTTTTCTGAGCATTGAGGAGCATAAGGAAGTCGACACGCTGCCCTTGATTACCCTGCTTCAAGGAAAAGACAAAAATATAGTGGTTCCAAAAGTAGTGGGGCAAAATTCCTTGGAAAATTACTTGTTGACAGACAATACCGTACTCAAAAAAAATACGTGGCACATTCCCGAGCCCGTAGACGGTATTTTAATTCCAGAAAATAAAATAGATGTGGTCTTTTTGCCTCTTTTGGCCTTTGATTACAACGGAAACCGTGTAGGGTACGGTAAAGGATTCTATGACACTTTACTAAGTAAATGCAGAGCGGAAACCGTTAAAATTGGGCTTTCTTTTTTTGAGGTGGAGGAATCCATGATTATGGACACCCACCAAAGTGATGTGAAGCTGGACTACTGCGTTACCCCAAAGAAGGTATACAAATTTTAATCCGCTACTTCTTCCTGTTTTGGAAATGCCTTTTTATTGAAAACAATTAAAATTCCGACCCCTGTACTTATCGCCGTATCCGCTATGTTGAAAACGGGTTCAAAAAAACGGAATCTGTTGCCTCCAATGGACGGAACCCAATCGGGCCATGTCGTATCTATCATCGGAAAGTAAAGCATGTCCACCACTTTTCCGTGCAATAAACTTCCATAAGGTTCATCAGAAAACAATGTGGCCACCTGTCCGCTGCTATGATCAAAAATGACCCCGTAAAAGACAGAATCGATGATATTGCCCAAGGCCCCTGCGAAAATTAGTGATACAGCCAAAATCAAAGTCCTTGGGGATTTCTTTTTGGTGATGTCCCACAGCCAATAGCCAATTCCAAAAACGGCAAAAATTCGGAAAACAGTCAGTATCAACTTTCCAACAGGTTCAGAAATAGGCAAAAGATCGCTCAATTTGGTTCCCCAAGCCGCTCCTTCATTTTCAATAAAAAGTATTTTGAACCATCCCAACACGTCCACTGATTCTCCCAAGACAAAACTGGTCTTGATATAGATTTTGCTTATCTGATCCACGAGCAGGATCAAAACAATGATGAACAAGGATTTTTTTAAACTCATATCTTTTAACGAAGTTGCAAAAATATAGATATTATTTTGTTTTCCTAAGATGGATGTTACCCTCCACACTCTTCAACACATATTGGTTATTCCCTTTTGGAATTGGGTTACGTTCCACATTCCCATAAGAGCTTTCCGCCAATATATGTCCATCGCTGGTCGTTAACCAAATATCCCCACTTTGCGTGGTCACCTCCACTTTTTCTGAAACATTCTCAAGAACGCATCGGCCCTCGGAAAGTTTAATGTTCAAGTTTTTGTAATTCCCTTCAACCTGCACTTCGCTTTTGGTTCCAAAAATGGATACATTTTTATAGTACGGAACCGTAATCCGCAATGCAATGGAAATTACTTTGTGCGCACTTAGTTTATCATTGGGGTTGGTGAAATTTGGTTGAAAGTCGGCACTGATTCGTAGGGTTGATCCTTCCTCTTCAATGGAAACCAACAAGTCTTTGGCATATTCTCCCTCTATGCTGGCAGCAACATTGACTTCGTTGGTGGTAGCAGTACTTAGTTCAATGGTATAGCAATTTTGGGCATCAATTTGAACAAACTCCGTTCTAGGGCCAATAAAGGCTTTTTTTACCCTTTTTTGGCCTTGCACCTGTACAAGGAAAAAGAAGCCCATTAAAAAAAACATTGCCCTCATAAACAAAAAACGCCCTAAGGCGCTTTTTTATTTCTGCATGTTCTTTGCCTCTATACTCAACGTAGCATGCGGAACAAGTTTCAACCTTTCCTTATTGATGAGTTTTCCTGTAACCCTGCAAATTCCATACGTCTTGTTCTCGATTCTTAAAAGAGCGCTCTTAAGGTCCCGGATAAATTTTTCCTGACGAATGGCAAGTTGGGTATTGGCCTCCTTGCTCATGGTCTCCGAACCTTCTTCAAAGGCTTTGAAGGTGGGCGAAGTATCGTCCGTTCCGTTGTTACCATCGTTCATATAGGAACTCTTCAAAAGTTCCAAATGGCTTTTAGCCTTTTCAATTTTCTCTTCTATCAAGGCCCTGAATTCCTCAAGATCTTTATCCGAATATCTTACTTTAAGTTCTTCTGCCATGTTCTAATGCTTTTGAATAAACAATTTTGTATTCACTTCATCAAAGGCAATTGCAATGCCTTCATCTAGTTTTTCCTCAAAATTCAGTTCTGCCGTCAAGGTTTCCGTTTTTATGTAATCCTCGTTACTGGAAACCGCATTTTCCACAAAACCGTCCTTCAGTATTTTAATGTCAATTTTATCCGTTACTTCAAATCCAGATTCTTTTCGGATGTTTTGGATCCTGTTGACCAATTCCCTCGCAATTCCCTCTTTTCTAAGGGCTTCGTCTATGGTAACATCCAAGGCTACAGTAAGCGATCCGGAACTTGCCACCAACCAACCTTCAATATCTTGTGAGGTTATTTCTACATCTGTCAACTGTAAATTAACGCTTTTATTATCCAATTCAAGCAATAATTCGCCTTCACTTTCCATTTTTTGGATATCCTCTTGGCCCAATTGGCCCACTGCGGCAGCAATGGCCTTCATATCCTTACCAAATTTAGGCCCTAAAACCTTAAAATTAGGTTTTATTTGTTTTACCAGAATGCCTGAAGCATCATCGAGCAATTCTATCTCTTTGACGTTCACCTCGGATTTGATCAAGGTTGAAACCGCCTCGATATCTTCCTTTTGGGTGTTGTCCAAAATAGGGATCATTATTTTTTGAAGCGGTTGGCGCACCTTTATCTTTTCTTTCTGTCTGATGGAAAGCACCAATGAAGATACTTTCTGGGCCAATTGCATTTTACGCTCCAACTTTTTGTTCACCATGGCAGGATCAAAAACCGGAAACTCTGCCAAATGCACGCTTTCAAAATTTTCTTTTGATGAGGCCTTGTTCAAATCCTTGTACAACTGTTCCATGAAAAATGGAGCCACGGGAGCCGATAGTTTGGCCACTGTATTCAAACAAGTGTATAAGGTCTGATAGGCTGAGATCTTATCTTGTTGATAATCTCCCTTCCAGAACCGTCTTCTGCTTAATCGCACATACCAGTTACTGAGGTTTTCCTGTACAAAATCAGAAATCATACGGGTTGCCCTTGTGGCCTCATAATCGGCATACGCCTCATCCACGCCTTTGATCAAGGTATGCAGCTCGGACAAGATCCATTGATCTATTTCAGGTCTTTCCTTCAATGGAACATCTGCTTCGGTATACGTGAACTCATCAATATTGGCGTAAAGCGCCATAAAGGAATAGGTGTTGTACAGTGTTCCGAAAAACTTTCGCTTCACCTCAACAATTCCATCAATATCAAATTTTAGGTTATCCCATGGATTGGCATTGGAAATCATGTACCAGCGCGTGGCATCGGGGCCATGTTCCGGCAATACTTCAAAGGGATCCACGGCATTGCCCAAACGTTTGGACATTTTCTTGCCTTCTTTATCCAGAACCAGTCCATTAGAGACTACATTTTTGTACGAAACCGTATCGAAGACCATCGAAGCAATGGCATGGAGTGTATAGAACCATCCACGGGTCTGATCTACGCCTTCTGCAATAAAATTGGCCGGGAACGCCACACCATCATCTATCAATTCCTTGTTTTCAAAGGGGTAGTGCCATTGGGCATAGGGCATGGAGCCACTGTCAAACCAAACGTCGATAAGGTCTGATTCCCGTTTCATGGGTTGCCCTGACGGAGACACCAAGGTTATCCCGTCCACAATGTTTTTATGCAGGTCGATATTGTCATAGTTGGCCTCACTCATATCGCCCACCACAAAATCTTCAAAAACATCTTTGTCCAGCACCCCAGCTTCAACGGCTTTGGTCATCTCGGTCTTGAGCTCTTCCACAGAGCCTATGATGAGTTCTTCCTTGCCATCCTCGGTTCTCCAGATCGGCAACGGAATCCCCCAATATCTAGAGCGGGACAAGTTCCAGTCGTTGGCATTGGCCAACCAGTTGCCAAAACGTCCTTCACCGGTTGCCTTTGGCTTCCAGTTGATGGTCTGGTTCAACTCGAACATACGATCCTTGACATCGGTGACCTTGATGAACCAAGAGTTCAACGGGTAATATAAAATAGGCTTATCGGTACGCCAGCAGTTGGGGTAGCTGTGGACATATTTTTCCACCTTAAAGGCTTTGTTCTCTTCCTTTAGTTTGATGGCAATCTCAACATCAACCGATTTATCGGGAGCTTCACCATCTTCGTAATATTCATTTTTGACGTACTTGCCCCCCAACTCCTTCATCTCCGGTCTGAACCTTCCCTGTAGATCCACCAAGGGAACGGGGTTGTTGTTTTCATCCAAGACGAGCATGGGGGGTACTTCCGGTTTGGCCTGTTTGGCCACCAAGGCATCATCCGCACCAAAGGTGGGCGCCGTGTGCACGATACCGGTACCATCTTCCGTGGTCACAAAATCCCCGGAAATTACACGGAATGCATTTTCAGGATTTTGGTAGGGAAGCGCATACGGCAATAGTTGTTCGTATTGGATACCGACCAAATCCTTGCCCACAAAGCTTTCCCCAACCCAATATGGAACCTTTTTATCACCTTCGTTGAATTCGGCCAATTCCGATTCGGTTTCCACTTGGGTGAATTTCCCAGCAAATTGTTTTCCCACCAAACCTTTGGCCAATACCACGGTTATGGGTTCAAACGTATACTGGTTGAAGGTCTTCACGGTAACATATTCAATTTTTGGCCCTACAGTCAATGCGGTGTTGGAAGGCAACGTCCAAGGTGTGGTCGTCCATGCCAAAAAATACAAATCGCCCTCGATTCCTTTCAGAAAATCAGGAAGGGTTTCCTTTTTAGCCTTAAACTGAGCCGTAACCGTGGTATCGGTTACATCTTGATAGGTCCCTGGTTGGTTAAGCTCATGGGAACTCAATCCGGTACCCGCTTTTGGCGAATAGGGCTGAATGGTATAGCCTTTGTACAGCAATCCCTTGTCATAGATTTGCTTCAACAACCACCAAACGGATTCCATATATTTGGGCTTGTAGGTGATGTAGGGATCATCCATATCTACCCAATACCCAATTTTCTCGGTCATCTCGTTCCAGACATCCGTGTAGCGCATTACCGCTTTTTTACAAGCAGCGTTATATTCTTCAACAGAGATTTTCTTGCCAATATCCTCTTTGGTGATACCGAGTTCTTTTTCCACCCCGATCTCTATGGGGAGGCCATGGGTGTCCCAACCGGCTTTACGCTTTACCTGAAAACCCTTCATGGTTTTGTACCTTGGGAAAATATCCTTAATGGTACGGGCCATCACGTGGTGAATGCCCGGCATACCGTTTGCGGAAGGCGGCCCTTCGTAAAACACATAACTCTCCTTGCCCTCCCTAGTGGAAACACTTTTTTCAAAAATCTGGTTCTTTTTCCAAAAGTCCAGAACTTCTTCCGATACCTTTGGTAAATCCAATCCCTTATATTCCGCAAACTTCATATCTACTGCTACTTCTTCTAGAATTCCAAGTTTGCAAAATTATAAATTTAGATGGAATTACACCTCCTGAAAAGGCATTAGTATTCACTTAATATCCTTAACCTAAATATGATATAATCAAAATCTTCCATTTATCTTAAATTCCATATCTTAACAGGATTAACGCTAAACCATATAAACATGAAAAAAGTCTTTATTACTGTTATGGCCCTGTCCTTATCGATGTCCGTGCTGACATCCTGTAAAGAGGCATCCGATAAAGCAAAAGAAGCTTCCGAAGAAGCTACAGAAGCCCTTGAAGATGCCGGTGAAAGCCTTGAGGATGCCGCAAAAGATGCAGGCGATGCCATCAAGGAAGCTGGAAAAGAAGCACAAGAAATGGGTGAAAAAGCCTTGGACAGCATTAAAAAAGCTGGAGAGGATGCCATGGACAAGACCAAAGAAGCGGCCAAAAAAGCCATTGATAGTGTGAAAATCTAGTCTAGAGCGATACATATGGAAAAAGGCACGGAATTCCGTGCCTTTTTTATTTTAGAACACATACCCCAATCCCAAAATAAGATTGGTTCCCG
>JAUICT010000127.1 GCA_030429325.1 Bacteroidia bacterium | reverse complement strand
ATGGCGAGACCGGTTGAAAAAATGATTTAAGCATCAATTTTCCTACAGCGTTAACAAAAATCTAATTATAATAAACTTCACTATTTGGGGTTATATCTTTGTAGTGTAATTGAAAATAGGCGTCATCAAGCATACGACGTCGCTTTTAAATTTTTCCACAGTAGAATGGATGATGAAAAATGACAAGAGGTACTGAAGGGGTTTTTAAAAGTATAGCATAGAAGAGAGTTGAGTTAGTTTCTTACTATTTTTTTGAGTTAGTTAGTTTGTCGATGCCCTTCCAACCGGAGGGGCATTGTTTTTTTAGAACAATACTGGAATCACAAACTTGAATACCAAAACTAAAAGCAATACAGCAATCAGATTCAGTATAATGCCTACTCGGGCCATTTGGGCAATCTTTACGTGACCACTGGCAAAGACAATGGCGTTGGGCGGTGTGGCCATAGGTAGCATAAAGGCGCAACTACTGGCTATGGTAACAGGTATCAAAAGGTAGAGGATTGGAATGTCAAGACCAATGGCAATACCAGCAACCACTGGGGCTAAAACAGCTACAAGGGCCACATTGCTCATCAGTTCCGTCATGAACAACATCAAAAAGATTAGTAAGGAAGCGGTCAAAAGAATGCTTATCTCGCTTTGCGCAATGGCATTCGCCACCATATCCACAATACCACTGCTAGACATGCCTTGGGCCAGTGCCAGCCCACCCCCAAACAGGATCAGTATCCCCCAAGCCAATTTGCTGGTATCTTTCCATTCAATGATAAAATCTCCCTTTTTAAGGTTATAAGGGATGGAAAACAATGCAATGGCGGCAAAAATACTGATCATGGTATCGGTAAGGCCAAGGTTGGGAAAAATACTATTGATAAGGGTCCTGAAAATCCAAAGGAAAACAGTGACGGCAAAAATGCCCAAAACCAATTTTTCTTTTCCCGAAGTGGGGCCCAATTTCTCCAATTCTGAATGGATAACCTCTTTGGAGGCATTGAACTTTAAATCCCTGTTGGGAAACATCCATTTCACCAAAACCAAGTAGCAAATACCAACCATTACAATGGAAAATGGCAGGCCAATGGTCATCCATTTAAGAAAAGAGATTTCAGTATTGTATTCGTTTTCCAAGAGTCCAATCAAGACTGAATTGGGTGGGGTGCCGATCACGGTGGCAATTCCTCCGGCATTGGCCGAAAAAGCTATACCCAGCATAACGCTCAAGGCGAAATTTTGATCGTTCTTGGTAAACCCATCCTCGTCATTGATCAATAGATTGATGACGGACAAAGCAATGGGCAACATTACCACTGTACTGGCCGTATTGCTGATCCACATACTCAACGAGCCTGTCGCGATCATAAAACCCAAAATCACCTTATTGGGTGTGGTTCCGGTCAGTTTAATGATGTTCAGGGCAATACGCCTGTGCAGGTTTACCTTTTCAAGGGCAAGGGCCATAACAAATCCACCAAAAAAGAGAAAAACAATGGGGCTCCCGTAATTGGCGCCCACCTCTGCAATGGGCAGTATTTTTAAAATGGGCAACAATAGCAATGGGAGAAGTGCTGTCACGGAGATGGAAACCGCTTCGGTAATCCACCAGATGAGCATCCATACCGCAACGGAAATAACGGCATCCCCTTTTTCCGATACCAGTTCCACAGGGAGATTAACAAGAATTAGAAATGCGATGGGCCCAAGAACGAGCCCCAATTTTTTGCTTAGTTCCATTTGGGTTTCTAAGCTATGCTTTTTTAGGAAAACTTAAAAATCAGTTTCTAGTTTGATTAAAAAAAGCCCCAACAAATGTGGGGCTTTGTGTTTAGAGTTCCATGGGGACTATTTTATCTTGAAGGTAAGCCTTCCAAAGATGTGACGACCGGTTGTGCCAAACTGTACGGATCGTCTTGAGTAGATGAACCTTCCACTGGACCTGAACGCTGGATCATTTTCGTCAGGATATACGTCCAAAAGATTATTGGCGCCAATAGTGAGTCTTAAATCGTCCGAAAAATTATACCCAACAGTTAAATCGGTGATGATTTTTCCACCAAAGGTGGTATCTACGGTTGGGTCGTCATTGTTGGTGGCTTCCTCTACCTCACCAAAATAGCTGTTTCGTAAAAAGAAATTCCAATGGTCTCCTACCTTTAGACCGTGGGAAAGATTTCCTTTGGTGGTAGGAACGGCAGATTCCAAATAAATCCTACTGGTTGGGTCAAAATAGGTGTCACTAAGACCTGCGTTGGCAACGGCAGTAGGAACCTTAATGTTCTCTACACTGGTTTCTGAAAAAGTGAAGGCCAAGGTGTTGGTCAATGAGATATTATCTGACAGGGATGTCTTGTGGTCGATGACCAAATCCAAACCTTTAGTTTGGGTATCTACCGAATTGGCAAAAAATGCAGCTTGGGTTGCATTGGCCTGTTGGAACAAGTTGGCCAATTCAGCATTGCCATTGTCATCGAACTGCCCGGTAAGGATGACCCGGTCATCAATGTTGATGAGATAACCGTCCAAGGTAAATTTAAGATTGGCACTGGGAACCCTAGCCGTAAATCCTGCGGTAACACCAAAAGAAGTTTCTTCCTTAAGGGTTTCTATGCCTAACAAACGGGCAACCCTAGAGGTGTTGGAAAAGATACCAACTTCATTGGGGATTCCATCAACAAACAATGTAGATGTGGAACTGTAATGGATTTGATGTAGGGATGGAGCCCTAAAACCGGTTTGAAGCCCACCACGTATATTGAAATTCTCCGAAGCTTTGATTCTGGAAGCCAATTTAAAGTTCAAGGTTCCCCCGAAGTCGGAAAAGTTTTCATACCGCACCGCACCACTTACCAGAATGGACTCGGTAAAATCTGCCTCTACATCAAAATAACCCGCAATGGTATTTCTAAAAGCATCTACTTCGTTGTCAGGTTTAAAACCTGGAAATACTTGGATACCCCCAGGTCTTGAGTTTCCAAAAAAGTCAGTGGGCACTGAAGAGTCAGGATCAAGAGGGTCATGAATATTGCCTTGGGTATTGTATTGTGCATAAGAGACTTCCTCGCCAGCAACAATGGCATAGTTTTCAACCCGATATTCTGCACCAAAGGCAATGTTAAGACCAGCAAATACATCTTCAAAAAACTGGCTCATGTCAAAATTGGTGGTATTTTCACTGTAATTGAAACCTCCAGAATCTGCCTCAAAAGGAGTGGAATTGGCCAATGATGCGTTGTTGGAGTTGGTAATTCGATATAAAAACTCGTTCCTTCCATAAGAATTGCTGAAATCCACATTCCAATCACCCAGCATACCCTTTATTCCAAATGAGACTGACTGATCAGAGATACTTGAATTGATTACGGGCAGAAAACCATTGAGGTAGGCAGGAGTGTATGTTCTAGATTGGTTGGGCAATCGGTAAAATCCGGCAGCACTACCGGTTTTAAAACTGAGTCCCCCAAAACTGTACAGCTCAAGGTTCTCGCCAAGGGGAATAGAAAGATTGGCAAAGAATTGTGCTCCCCGTAATTCGGACTGTCCCACCTGCATGTTAAAGTCACTTCGCTGAAGTCCTCTGGCCGATAGTTCAGATTCAGTAACATCTGCACTGAGAATACCCTGTAATTCCTCCTTGCTCTCATCGCCATTTAAGGTAATCCCTGCTGAACCAGCATATTGAAAGATATCGGCAAGGTCATCATCCAACAGAAGGGAGATGTCATAGTTATCGGCTTGCGCCACGCGTTCTATACTGTTATAGGCATTGAAAATAGAGCCTTCCCATTCTTGCATGCGATTGGTTGATCCCCGATAGTTGAAATTACCGGTAAAGTTGATGAAACCACCATCCTCACCAATGGGTAGCCCATAATTTAACCCTAGGTTTACCTTTTCACCATCCACTTTTTTGTCTGGGCCGTGTTCACTGGTAAAATTGGCACCCGTTGTAAGGTCTACCTGTAGCTCATTGACACTTTTTTTGAGCACGATATTGATAACCCCGGCAATGGCATCTGACCCGTACTGGGCTGCGGCTCCATCCCTTAGAATTTCAATTCTGGAAATGGAGTTGGAAGGGATTGTAGTCATATCGGTTCCCACACTACCGCGGCCAAAGGTTCCATTTACGTTTACCAATCCGGTTTTATGCCTTCTTTTTCCATTGATAAGCACCAAAACCTGGTCAGGCCCAAGTCCACGAAGGGCCGCGGGGGCAATATGGTCCGTTCCATCCGAAATACTTTGTGGGTTAGAGGTAAATGATGGGGCCGCATAATTTAAGATTTCGGTAACGGTTACCTGCGGGGCGGATTGTACCAGTTCGGCCACATCAAGAACATCCACGGGTACAGGCGTGTCCGTTGCAGTCCGGTTGGCATTACGTGAACCCACGACCACTACATTTTCCAGTTCCAGTCCGGCTTGTAAGGTTACATTGAGTAAGGGGCCGTTTACAGTTCTTTCTTGGGTATTGAATCCTACATAGGAAAATATCAGCACATCACCGGAACTGGCCTCAATGGTATATTTTCCATCAAAATCGGTGATGGTACCGATGGTGGTCCCTTTCAATAAAATGGATACACCGGGCAAGGGAATGTTTTGGTCATCGTAAACGGTTCCTGTAACCTCTTGGGCAATGGTTGTTAATGTAGCCAAGAGGGCTAGGAAAAAGGTTAGTTGTAACTTTTTCATGTTAGTAGATTTTAGTTAGATATTATTGTGGGGGCTGCTGAAATTCCTTGAAAATTTTGAAGGAATTATCCGGTAAGGTAACAGTTTTTTTTAAAACAGGGATTGAATATCAGTACATTGATGCAAAAAGAAAGGCCCAAAAGGGCCTTGAAATTGGGAAAAGGATTTCTCAAAATCATCTCTGAAAAGTCCTTTTTTGAAAAGTTATTTTATTCCAAACACCTAGTTTTGATAGTAGCTTAACCTGTATATTTTGCCAATAGGGAATCTTCTGTTTTCTCCACTTTTAAGAGTCCGTGCTTAGAAAGTCCCTTGGTGCTCTTGTCCCATTTTTTTCCACTAAGGCCAGCTTTCTCCTTAAGTTCGGACAAAGGCATTTCGCCTTGCGGTTTAAGAATGTCCAAAATAACTTTTTCCTCTTCGGTAAGCTCCACTTTTTTCTTTTCGGGTCGCATTTGCGGGAAGAAAAGTACCTCTTGAATGGAAGCATTGTTGGTCATGAGCATCACCAAACGATCTATCCCGATCCCGATACCAGAAGTAGGGGGCATACCGTATTCCAAGGCACGCAAGAAATCTTGGTCAATGAACATGGCTTCATCATCCCCTTTTTCTGAAAGTTTTAGTTGTTCTTCAAAACGTTCCCGTTGGTCAATGGGGTCGTTAAGCTCCGAGTAGGCATTCGCCAATTCTTTTCCGTTCACCATCAACTCAAAACGCTCGGTAAGCGCGGGGTTGTTTCGGTGCTCTTTGGTCAAGGGGCTCATTTCCTTGGGATAGTCCGTAATAAAGGTGGGTTGTATGTAATGGTGCTCACATTTTTCACCGAAGATTTCATCAATGAGCTTGCCCACGCCCATGGTCTCGTCCACTTCAATGTCCAATTTTTTGGCCACTTCACGAAGTTCATCCTCGCCCATGCCCGCCACATCGTAGCCGGTATGGATTTTTATGGCCTCCAAAATGGGAACCCGTGGATAAGGGGCTTTGAACTCGATTTCGTGTTCACCTACTTTTACCTTGGAGCTTCCCGTAGCATCAACGGCCACTTTTTCCAATAGTTTTTCAGTGGTGTCCATCATCCAGTTGTAATCCTTGTAGGCCACATAAAGTTCCATTACGGTAAACTCTGGATTGTGGGTACGATCCATCCCTTCGTTACGGAAGTCCTTCGCAAATTCATATACGCCATCAAAACCACCTACAATCAATCTTTTTAGATAAAGCTCGTTGGCAATCCGTAGGTACAAAGGAATGTTCAATGCATTGTGATGTGTTAAGAACGGACGGGCTGCCGCTCCTCCCGGAATGGGTTGAAGAATCGGGGTTTCGACTTCCAGATATCCACGTTCGTTGTAGAATTCACGGATACTGTTCGTAATCTTTGTTCTCTTGATAAATGTGTCCTTTACCTGCGGATTCACGACTAAATCCACATACCGTTGACGGTAGCGTAGTTCGGGGTCGTTAAAGGCATCATATACTTTTCCTTCCTCGTTTACTTTTGGCAGTGGCAATGGTCTTAACGCCTTGCTAAGCAAACTGAAGTTTTTCACCATTACGGTTTTTTCGCCTACTTGGGTCTTAAAAAGTTCACCCTCAACCCCAATGATATCCCCAATGTCCAAAAGTTTTTTATAGACATCATTGTAAAGAGTCTTGTCGTCATCTGGACAAATTTCATCCCTATTAAAGTATACTTGGATACGACCCTCACTATCTTGAAGTTCGGCAAAGGAGGCTTTTCCTTGGATTCTCCGTGACATCAATCTACCGGAAATCACTACTTTTTTTCCTTCTTCAAAATCG
>JAUICT010000126.1 GCA_030429325.1 Bacteroidia bacterium | reverse complement strand
GCCTATGAACTCATGGAAGCGCGATATTTTGTTGGCGTAACATCTTGCTGCTTTTTAAATGTTTTAATAAAGTGTGAAGCGCTTTCAAAACCACACCTAAAAGCCACTTCATTGATGTTCAGGTGCGAATTTCCCAACAACTTTCTGGCCAATTGCAGCTTTCTATTGAGCAACCATTTTCCTGGTGCGGTTTTATATACTCTTACAAACTCCCTTTTAAAGGATGAAAGACTCATATTGCATAACTCTGCATACTCAGGAAGTTTTAGAGTACTGGCATAATTCTCTTCCATGATTTGCCGTATCCCCACACGGTCGTCCCCTACCAATTGCAATAGGTATGATGATAGCTCACCGTATTTGGGTTGGGTAAATAGATTTAATAACAGCTCATCAAACTTTACTTCCAAAAGTTCCTTGTTCACAACCTCCATATGGGCAAAATAGTTGAGAATGGTAAAAAAGAACACTTCCAGATTGGAATCTTGTTCCAGGGCAATTAAGTTTTCTTGGGTGCCGTGTGCCAGATCTGCTCCATGGTCCATAACCTTCAAATAATCAAATTTGGACAAGAAATGACCAATATAACTCTCTGGCAAAAAAAGCATCAGGGCACAGTATTGCTCCTCAAAAAAGCTTTCACCAGTATATGCTCCTTTTTTCATAAAAAAAACAGTGCCTTTGGCCACCGCAAGGTCTTGCCCCTTGGAACTGTATATTTTCTTCCCGGATGTACAAAATACCAAACACCCCACTTCCGTCCAGAATTTGAACGTCGGGTCTTCCAAAAAACACTTGTATTCCACACAAAGTAAATCGCGGATAATCACTTTCTTGTAGATATCCAGTGCTTTTAAAGTTTGATAAAAATTGATCATCTGTATTGACTTAAGTAATGAATATGATGATACTGGGCAATTATCTCGTCAACCTTTCAATTGTTTATGATGTTTGTCAAATTCTCTCTGCCCTTCCGAAGTCAGGTAAGGGTAAATGGCTTCCAATAATAGGCTACTATATTCCCGTATTGTCTTTTTGGTAACGCCTTTGGGGTGGAGTACTTGTGCAGACGACATCCAAAAATCGCCCAAAATTTGATAGCGTTTCCCAAGATTCCTGAACTGGTTGGGATACTGCTCCTCTTTCATTAAGCCTTTTTGAACAAAAGCGTTGAACAATTCGGTAATCTGCTCTTCCCTTAGCTTGGCCATACCCCTAAAGTGATTTCTTATGGTCTTGTGTTCTTGCATCACCTCGGTAAAATTCAACAGTATGAATCGATAATTATAAAAATTGGTGGTTACCACTTCTGAAACATCAAACAATAATTGTAAGCTGGCCTCTTTATTCTGATTGCCCAACATTACTTGGTCGATGTCGTAAACCAACCTTCTATACAATTCACCGATAATATCCTCCCTTTTTTTAAAGTGATAGTTTAGATTGCCTTGGCTAATACCCAAATCTTTTGCTATTGTTCGTAAGGTCACACTAGACGTTCCATACCTATTGAACAGTCGTAAAGCACTTTTTAATATGTTCTCTTTGGTATCTCCCACAGGGCAAATATATAAAATTTTAGTAAACTTGACCTATTTTAGTACATTTGACCTAATAATGAAGATCACTTTACTTGCCCTAAACATTCATTCTTTTGAAGTTGGGAACGCCTTCTGGGGGTTAAGTCACGATTGCATACTGAATTAGTAAGGTCCGTTGCAAATTGACCTCGTGTAAAAGATTTATGTGTCTTATAAAATTTCAAAAAGTTCTTCAAGTGGCTTGCGGACCTTTTTTCTAAACTGGGTATGGTCTTCTTTGGAGCGATAGCCCACGGGAACTATCACGCTTGCATTCAACCCTTGTTCGTCCAACCCTAGGATCGTATTGTACTTTTCCACCTCATAGCCTTCCATGGGGCAGGCATCAATCCGAAGTTCGGCACAGGCCATCAAAAGTGTGGACATGGCCAGATAGGTCTGTTTTTCGGACCATGAAATCCAAGTGGTTTCGTCCATTTCCAACAAACTACGCTTGATAAGGTTTCCATATCCCTCCAATTTGTCCACCGGGGTGCCTTGTATTTGGGAAATGGATTGAATGTACGCATCCACATCTTCATCCTTTCGTTCCGTGTAATTACAGAACACAAAAAGATGGGAGGCGTCCGTAATTTGGTCTTGGTTCCATGAGGCCACTTTCAATTCTTCCTTGAGTTTCTGGTTTGAAATCACCAATACTTTATACAACTGCAGCCCATAGGATGAGACCGATAATTGTATCGCCTCTTTCAGCTTGTACATGTCCTCATCGGACACTTTTTGGGTACGATCGAATGTTTTGGTGGCATAGCGCCATTTTAAATGTTTTAGCAACTCCATTTTTAAAAATCAATTTCCATTAATAGGCCCGCTACAAATCAAATTCAGTTAATTAAATTTCCTTGGTTGACTAAACCTCAACATAAAATCCATACTTTATACCTTTTAGCACTCATATCAATCCCAAGAATTGGTATTGGAAAGGGCGTATTTACCTGCGCCAAGGTAGTAGAAAACCATCCCCGAAGTTACATAAATAGCCAAAAGCTCCAATGACCAACCTCCAAAGTCATTCAATCTAAATATATTTTGGGTCTGGGCCAACAGTATGGCCACTAAGCTATTAAAAGCAAACAATAGGCCCGCCAAACGAGTCCTGAAGCCCAACATGATCATGAGGGGAGCCACTATCTCACCAACAAAGACACCCTGGGCAAAGACCCTTGGTAAACCATATTGCTCCAAGAGCATTTCTATGGAAGCCACTCCCATGATCAATTTGTTTATCCCATAGACCAACATTGTAAAGGGAATACTTACCCGTAGTAGCAATATTGCCAAATTCTTGTCTTTTTTCATTTTGATTTATTTTGATTAAAATTTATAGTTCATGAAAACACCTATGTTCTCCAATGTTTTTTGGGCATTGCTGAATTGATCTAGGTTTACAGCCAAACCAAAGTTCAATCCCTGATTTGCCATGCCTATCCTAAGTTGCTGAAGTCCCCGTACATACCCTTTCCGGCTAATGTTCGCGGTGGCCAATAAATTAACATAGCCACGAATGTTCCAAATGAGTTTTGGGGTATAGTTAAGTAAGATGGCTTGCTCAAAAGAAAATCCATTTTGATAGGTGCTCCCGGCCGTGTAACCCAAAGAAAAATTGGAACTATTGGTTTGCACACCCAAAGAAAATGTCCCAAAAGACCCTGGGTTTTTCACCCCAAAGGCTAAATTCGCACTAAGGCCTTTGGCTAGCCATAAAGAGACGGTATTTCTGATAAAGTAAATATTGTTTTCATCGTTGTTGTATTCCGTATCAAACAATATCAAGTTATTCAACCTCAATTGCGGGGAAAGTTTATAATTCAAAGAATGCTTGTAGGTAATGGACCTATGCCCAAATACCATGTCGGGCGCATAAATCAAATCTTGTCCAGAGAGACTACTGCCCCATTGAAACACTAAACAAACAATTATAATCCTAATGTTCATTGTTGCTATTTTTTGATGCAACAAATGTATTTTCAAAGGATTACGTAAATATTTAAGGTAGATTAATAAAGTTCTGAATTAAGGATTTAAAAAAGAACGCAGTTGCATTCTTTTTGTTCATCTGGGCATTTCTGTTCTATTGAATCGTGTAGCTTTCCAGATTTCCGTAAGTCTTAAAACCCATTTTGGAATAGATTCGCTTCCCTGCTTCAGAAGCTACCAAATAACATTGGTTTCCCCCATTCCTTTTCACCTCCGAAATAAGCTTCTGGGTCATCTTTTTTCCAAGACCCAATCCACGATAATCTGGCAAGGTTCCGATCATGTGGATTCCAGAAGCTCCTTTCTGATCCACATAGAGTATCCCGCAAGAAACAAACTCATTGTCAAATTTCCCCAAGAACAGCTTCATTCTTGGATGCCCTTGCAGAGGAATAACCGTAGATACCAGCACTTGATAGCCGAATGATTCCGAGGCAATCTTAGCGAAAATACCACTTAGTTTATTTGAATCTACTTGGACAAAAGGCGCTTCTTGATCGTCATTTACCATGAAAGGTTTGTTTAAGGCCATAGCCGATACCTTGGAGCTCAATTGAAATCCCATTTTGACCAATTCACCACCCCGTTTGGATTTTTCAGCAATAGCTACGGAATTGGGCAATTTACCTTGCTTTATGTTGTGGAACAGCTCGTATCCGGATAATTTGTTCGGTTGCAAGCCATAAACTTTGCTAGGCCATGACCCATCTCCGGGATGGGTGGTATAAAATTCAGGATACCGTATGAAAAAACCACAATTCCGGCCAATTTCGGACCAGAATTCGAATAGGTGTTCAATGATTGCCTTGTTCATAGCTCCAGAGCTGGGGTATTATTTTCCATTGCGGCAATGAGCGCTGCAGAATCTTCATAAAACCGATACTCTTTGATCATACCATCCTGTATCCAACAAAGTTGTACCCAATCACTGTTAAACAGTTTTCCAGTTGATCTGACCAAATGGGAAAAACTGCCACGGGCCAATACCAGGCTCCCACCGGAAGAACAAACCTCTTTCACCAAAAAACTCTTGGTCTGGAACATATTGGATATGTTGGACAAGAATTCCCCTACTTCTTCCCTACCATGATAGGTTCCGTGTAAGGCCCCTTCATTTCGTTCTTCCTCCTTGACACTGACAATGTAACAATGAGGGTGGAACAGTTGTATTACATCTGTTGTACGGCCTTCGGAAAAAGCATCAAAATACGCTTTAACAACATCTACTTTTGATTTTTGCAAATCATCTTTTCCTGCCAAGAACATTGCTATTTTATGTTTCAACTCTGCTCTGTACGGCTCCAATAAAGTGCCTTCTTCAGCATTGTAGCTCTTATGAAAATTACCTAGAGAATATGTGCCCATGAGATTTCCTCCCCATCGACCTACCAAACGAGCCAACAAATCAAGATGGGACCTTCCCCCAGTACTTCCAGGCGAAGTACTCATCAAAAAAATGGGTTTATTTCCAAAAAATTGTTGGTCAATACGGCTTAACCAATCTACTATATTCTTCAGGAATGCAGATGGAAGTCCGTTATGCTCCGGCGAGGCCATTATAAATCCTGTGGCCTCGTTCATTTTATGGAACAATACTTTTGCCGCTTCAGGAACCCCTATGCCTTCAATCGCCTGACTGTATAGGGGGAGTTCAAAAATTTTCAGGTCAATAAATTCAATTCCAGAATCTGGAAACTCCTGTATGACTGATTTTACTAATTTTTCATTGATAGAGTCTGGGTTGTTACTTCCCGCAAAGGCTATGATTTTTTTCATGGTGTACTGATTTATAGATTATCAATACAAACCTATCCCTTACACTTTGCGATAAACTTAAGGTATCTTAAGAAAGGTTATCTCAAATCTTTCCGAAGTGCACTTAGAAACTCTGGGGTAACCCCCAGATAAGAAGCCACCATATATTGGGGTACCCTTTGTTCTATGTCCCTATGCTTGGAGCGAAACTCTAAATACCGTTCTTCCGCGGTTTTACTCATGGCGTTTATTGTCCTGTCTTGAAGTGATACATAGGCGTTTTCAAATTTTTTCCGATAAAATCTTTCAATGGCAGGTACCTCATTATATAGGTCGTTTAAAGTATCCCGATGAATCTGAAGAACAATGGAAGGCTCCAAGGCTTGTACAAATTGCTTGGCCGGAGTACGGGTAAGATAACTATATAGGTCATTGACCCACCACCCTTCAATACCAAACTGAACAATGTGTTCCTTGGCCTGCTCATCCATATAATATGCCCGTAAACAACCTTGGGCAATAAACCGCATGTGGGTTGAAACATCGCCAGCAAATAAAAGTACCTCTTTTTTTTTCAGCTGATGCAATTGAAAACTGTTGGCCACTATATTGGCTTCCGTATGGGAAAGGGAGATGGTTTCCCTTAAATGTGAAACAAGCAAGTTTGTGGGTTCCTCCATGAAAAAGCTATGGGTCATTTTCAGCAAAATTAAGGGCATTTTAGGTTTTTACCGTTAACCGGGCCAAACTTTTACGACCTAGCCCATAGTAATTTAAATCAACACCATCATGAATCGAAAATCTATTATCAACCTAGCGTTAAGAATCATAGCAGCAGTGATTTTATTGCAAACCTTGTTTTTTAAGTTTACCGCTGCACCGGAATCGGTATACATTTTTGAGACATTGGGATTGGAACCGGTTGGGCGTGTTGGCATCGGCGTATTGGAATTGGCAACAGCCATTCTATTGCCTGTCCCAAGAACCACCGGGTTGGGTGCCCTATTGGGGATGGGAATCCTAGGTGGGGCCATTTTTTCCCATCTTACCCAACTTGGCATTGTGGTTCAAAACGATGGAGGTACTCTTTTTATATTGGCAGCGATCACTTTTGTTATCTGTAGTGTGTTGGCTTGGCAACATCGATTTCAAATCCCCGTATTGAAAACCTTGTTGAGAAAA
>JAUICT010000125.1 GCA_030429325.1 Bacteroidia bacterium | reverse complement strand
TAAATGGTGGACCATTTGTAGAAGGAGCAAGTACCTTGGAGGCCATTGAAGGAGATAATCTTGTGTTGAGCATAGAACCGTTTGGCGCTGCCTTTTCAATCGATGGGCCTAATGGAAACAACAAGCCCATGGGGGTCAATGACTTGACTATTCCAAGTTTGACCACAGCAGATAGTGGTACCTATACCTTTACAACAGGAAGCGGATGTGTGGTAATGTTGGATTTAACGGTCAACACCTTCTGTTCTACCATTGGTTTGGAAACTGAATACATCCTCAATGGCGAGGCAGCAGTTACAGGATCTAGTTCTGTTTCTATAGTCGAAGGAGACAACATTTCACTTGGAATTATTCCTGATGGACGCACATTCTCTGTGGCTGGCCCCAACGGAAATACAAAACCATTGGATCTTACCGACCTTGTACTAGGCAGCGTAACTCTAGCTGATAGTGGAACATATACCTTTACTACCGCAGAGGGCTGCGAAGTTCAATTGGACTTGAATGTAGTTGAATTCTGTACCTCGCTCGGATTACAGACCGAGTTTAGCTTGAACGGTGATACGGCTGTTGTAGGACAGGCCACAGTTGCCGTAGAGGAAGGAGACCAATTGTCCTTGGGTGTTTTCCCTGATGGACTTACCTTCTCCATAGCAGGCCCCAATGGAAACAACAAAGCCCTGAGTACGGATGATTTGGTACTTACGGATATAGCGCAAGCAGATGCTGGCGTGTATACCTTCACTACAGACCAGGGCTGTGAAGTGCAATTGGAAGTTACGGTTACAGTTGGAAATCAAAACCAACCACCAGTTGCCGTGATTGATGCCAACCCAGCAAATGGAACCGTGCCACTTGAAGTTAATTTTGTTGGGACAAATTCCCAAGATGATGTAGAGGTGGTATCCTATGCTTGGAATTTTGACGATGGAAGCCAATCAGATGAAGCAAATCCAACCCATATATTTGAGGTGTCAGGAACCTATCAAGTAACATTGACTGTTGAAGATGCCGAAGGTTTGACGGATACAGCCACAATAACCATAGTGGTAGAACCATCCGCGGAAATGGTTTCCATTTTGGCTCCTAACCCTGCAACCGGAACTGCAAGAATTTATGTTGATACTGCTGCAGAGAATGTGTTTGTTACACAAATTCATTTGCATGATTCCAGTGGAAGGTATGTTACATCCTACCTTCCCGCCGAAGTAGAAGCGGATGGAGGATATGAACTGCCCATTTTCGGTGTTTCAAACGGGGTATATACGGTGCAATTGGTTTTAAACAATGGAGAAACAGTACCATTGGGACTAATCGTTAGAAATTAGCACCTTAAATAACTAAATTCAGTGAGCATGGCTGTTCGACGAGGAAAGGACAGCCGTGCAACACTTTTGAAGCTCTTCAAGTAAATCAATCCAAGTAATAGTTTAGAGAATAAAAATCCAAATGGAGAGAAAAATTAAATTATGTTTGGTTGGGGGGGAAGACGCCCACAAAAGAATCGAGCTTTCAAACTATTTGCTTCAACATGGTTTTGAGATTACTATTTTGGGCACCAGGGATTATGACTACCCAGATCATATCCAATTTATAAAGTATGACCTCAATAGGAAACTGAATCTATTCTCGGATATAGCTTCCATTTTCCAATACAGAAAAATTTTCAAAGAGCATAAGTTTGATATTGTACAAACATTCGATACCAAACCTGCTTTCTTGGTTCCCTTGGCCTCATTTGGTCAGCCCCACAAGGTTGTACGTACCATAACCGGTTTGGGAAAACTATTTGTTTCCAAAGGTCTTTCGACCCGTATTGCCCAATCCGTATACGTATTCTTGCATACCTTGGCCAGAAAAAGGGTGTTCTGTACTACTTTCCAGAATTTGGATGATCGCAACTTTTTTTTACGAAAAGCGTTGGTAACAGAAAAGAACCATGCCATGATCTATGGTAGTGGCATAGATTTAAAAAAGATTAAGCAGAAAGCTGCCAGGAGCAGAAGCCCTTTTACCGCAATTTGTGTTTCAAGGTTGGTCTATGCCAAAGGTATCATCCAGTATTTGGAAGCCGCTAAAATGTGTGCAGACAAAGGATTCAAGTTTAAGTTTTTATTGGTAGGCCCATTGGAAGAGAATTCAGAAAAGCTGAACGAGAAAATCCTAAACCAATATGCGCCTTATGTGGAGTGGTTGGGAAAACGAAGTGATGTACCAGATTTGTTATTGGGATCTGATGTCTTTGTTTTGCCTACCTTTTATCGCGAAGGTTTTGCAAGGGTATTGTTGGAAGCATCGGCATACGGATTGCCCTTGGTGACCACGGATGTACCCGGAGTTACCGACATCGCAAGGCACATGAAAGAAGGATTAATAGTAAAACCCAAAGATTCAAAAGCATTGGCCGAAGCCATTATTGCCTTATATGAAAATGAAGCATTGGCGGACGAGTTTTCTAAAAATGCGTTGCTCAATGTTCAGAATTACAGCATGGAAGTTGTAAGTAAAGCCTATTCAGACCTATATCAAAAAGCATATGAAAATTGATTTTTCGCCTCCGTTTATTAACGACAAAGTAAAAGAGGAAGTCCTTAAATCCTTGGATTCAGGGTGGATAACCACCGGTCCACAAGTACGCAAACTTGAAGAACAAATCAAGGAAGCAACAGATGCTCCCGAAGTAGTCTGTGTAAACTCATGGACTTCTGGTGCCATTTTGGTCTTAAAATGGTTAGGGCTAGGTGAGGGTGATGAAGTGATTATACCGGCATATACGTATGCGGCAACGGCCATGTCCGTGATCCATGCAGGGGCGAGACCAGTTATGGTAGATGTTGGTGAGGATTTTAATATTGCCCTTGAGAACATTGAAAAAGCAATTACGCCTAGAACTAAGGCCATAATCCCTGTTGATTTTGCGGGCTGGCCTTGTGATTATGATGGAATCAACGACTTGGTGGCCAAAAAACGGGAATTGTTCGTTCCAAAAGGTGAAGTTCAGGAAAAACTGGGGCGTATTTTGGTAGTGGCCGATGCTGCACATTCCATAGGTGCGATGTATAAAGGCAAAAGCACGGGTGTTTTAACGGACATCACTATTTTTTCATTGCATGCGGTAAAGAATGTCACCACAGCAGAAGGTGGGGCAATATGCTTAAATCTTCCTGAACCGTTCAATAACGATGAGCTATATCGTACCCTGAGATGTTATTCCTTAAACGGACAGACCAAGGATGCTTTGGCCAAATCCAAGGCAGGGAGCTGGAGATACGATATTATTTACCCAGGACTTAAGATTAATCTTCCTGATGTTCTGGCTGCAATCGGTGTAGGTCAAATGGAGGTGTATTTGGATGATATATTGCCAAAACGAAAAGAGATTTTTGAGCAGTACAATTCCTTTTTTGAGGAAAAGGATTGGGCCATTGAACCACATTTTCATACAGACGACCAACAATCGTCGTGCCATTTGTATCCGCTTAGAATCAAGGGGGCAACCGAGGAACAAAGAGATTTGATCATTCAAGGAGTCGGAGAAAGGGGGGTAGCTGTAAACGTCCATTTTCAGCCTTTGCCCAGATTATCGCTTTTCAAACAAATGGGATATCAAGAAGAAGCGTATCCGATGGCCATGCAGATGTACACAAATGAAATATCATTGCCCATATACCCACAATTGTCCCAAGAACATATCACCTATATTGTAAAGGTGGTTTCCGAGACTGTGGAAAATGTCATGAAATGAAAAGATTGTTCGACATAATACTGTCTTCTTTTGGGATACTTGTATTGTCGCCAATACTTGTCCTTATTGCCATATTGGTCAAGATTTCATCCAAAGGACCTGTTTTTTATAGGCAAGTGAGGGTTGGCAAAGGAAACAAGGATTTCAGAATTTTTAAGTTTAGGACCATGTATACTGGTTCGGACAAGAAAGGACTGCTCACAGTAGGAGGTAGGGACCCTAGGGTTACCAAAGTGGGGTATTATCTAAGAAAATTCAAATTGGACGAACTTCCTCAACTCTTTAACGTTTTTACGGGTGAAATGAGTTTGGTGGGGCCAAGACCGGAGGTGAGAAAATATGTTGAGCACTATTCCGAATCAGATATGGAAGTCCTTACCGTTAGACCGGGAATAACCGACTATGCTTCCATAGCCTTCAGGAATGAAAATGATATCCTGAAAGAATCCAAAGACCCCGAAAGAAAATACATTGAGGAAATAATGCCCATAAAACTGGGCCTCAATAAAAAGTATATTGCCGAGAAAGGCATGTTCAAAGACTTGTCCATTATATTCAAAACCATAACCGTTATCATAAAAAAACAATAGTTCATGAACATTTTAGTCACAGGAGCCGCCGGCTTTATTGGATTCCATGTATGTAAATCTTTGTTGGACAAAGGACATAAGGTCGTTGGGCTGGACAACATTAACGATTACTATCCACGTAGTCTTAAGTTTTCAAGGCTGGAACAGTTGGGTATTGAAGAAGACAAGGCCAAAAATTTCAATACTATTGTAGCGAGCGGTACATACCCAGAATTTAGTTTCATTCGTTTGGGATTGGAGGATAGTACTTCGATGGACAAACTATTCAATGACAACAAATTTGAAATCGTATGTAATTTAGCGGCCCAAGCAGGGGTGAGATATAGTTTGGAAAATCCTTCCGCATATATAGAAAGCAACATTGTGGGGTTCTTCAATATTTTGGATAATTGCAAGCGCCATGAAATAAAGCATTTGGTATATGCCAGTAGTTCCAGTGTATATGGGTTGAACAAAAAAGTTCCTTTTGAAACTACCGATAACGTGGACCACCCAATTAGTCTTTACGCTGCTTCAAAGAAAAGCAATGAGCTTATGGCCCATACCTATAGCCATCTCTACGGTTTTAAGACTACCGGACTACGATTTTTCACAGTATATGGCCCATGGGGAAGACCAGATATGGCCATGTTTCTGTTCACCAATGCCATGTTAAAAGGCAATCCCATAAAAATATTCAACAATGGGGATTTGGAAAGGGATTTCACCTACATAGACGATATTGTGAATGGGGTTGTAAGGATCATCGAGAAACCTGTTGTGGAAGACGAACCAAAATATAAGATTTTCAATATCGGTAACAACGACTCTGTTAAGCTTACCGACTTTATAGAAACTTTGGAAAAAGAGCTGAACATAGAGGCCAAAAAGGAGTATTTGCCCATGCAACCAGGGGATGTTAAGAAAACTTGGGCCAATGTAGATGATTTGGTAAGCGAATACGATTATGAACCAAACACAAGTATTTCTATTGGAATCAAACGATTTGTGGAATGGTTCAAGGCCTATTACAAAATCTAACATCAAGTGTCATGAAGTTCAAACTATTTAGACAGAATGCCATTGATCTTCTGAGAAGGAAATCTTCACAAAGATTTATCCCAGAGATTGATGCTTTACGGTTTTTTGCCATACTTCCTGTAATGTTTGCGCACTGTAGCCAAGCTTTTTTGGAATACAACACCAATTTTGATCGTGAGCTTATTGAAAGCGAAAGTTTACTTCGGTATGTCATGTATCAAGGAAATCTTGGGGTGGAACTGTTTTTTGGCATTAGTGGATTTATCCTTGCACTTCCTTTTCTTGGGAAAAAAATAAAGGATTTGGACTTCAGGAGTTATTTTTTACGAAGACTCATCCGAATTGAACCGCCTTATCTTATTGCGATAACAGTGTTTTTTTTGGTGCACCTTTTTATAATGGGACAACATGACTTTGCCTTTTTATGGGATCGTTATGTAGCCTCATTTTTTTATGTACACAATCTAGCTTACCACTCCTATTCATACATCCTTCCTCCAGCATGGAGCTTGGAGATTGAAGTGCAGTTCTATCTATTGATGCCAATTTTCATTCTAGGTTTCTGTTTCATAAACAAAGCAGTTTGGCGTTATTTCCTCTATTTCTTAATGTTGATGCTTTCTTTACATTTGGATGTTACCCCGGATTTGGATTTAAATGACTACTTGAGGTATTTCCTTGCGGGGATAATAGCGGCGGATGTATATAAGAATGTTAAGTTTGAAAGATTTTGGGTATGGGATATCTTTTTTGTGGTGAACCTGTTCCTGTTTTTCTTTGTTTTTGGTGATTGGATGTTAAGAACACTTAGTTTATTCTTGATATTGATATCGTCCTTCAACCTCTCTATTTTGAAAAAGGTGATGACCAACAATTGGGTCACGGTCATTGGGGGAATGTGTTATTCATTGTATTTGCTTCACTTTCCGTTTTACCATTTGGTGATGAAGATCTTTTCGGATAGACTTACTTTTATAGATTCTTATGAATTTACCTTTATTTCCCAGGCTTTAATTTTCGTGCCACTTTCAATTGTTGTGATTACAGGGTACTATCTTTTGGTGGAAAAACCATTTATGGTGCTTAGCCAGAAGTATGGGAAGATTGGAAAAAAGACTACTAAAAAACTAAAGGAGGCTTAAGCCTCCTTTAGTTTTGTTATTG
>JAUICT010000124.1 GCA_030429325.1 Bacteroidia bacterium | reverse complement strand
AAATAATCATTCCAAAGCGCCACATTTATCCAAACGTGAAAGTGCATCTTTGGTAAGGTTCTTTACCCGCTGATGGTATTCTTTCTTGTGGGCCGACAATTCGGTGTTGAGCAGGACCAACCTTGATTCCTCATAAATATTGCTCACAAATCGTTGCGCTTCCTCACAATCTACCTCTTGAACCACTTTTTCCAAAGAGGATTCAAACCCTAAAAGGCAATTGTGTACCTGCTGCTTTACCATATTTTCATGCGTCAGGAACATTCCATGTTGGTTTTCCAACGCTTCCTTGGTGTTCATGACCAAAGTAGAGTTACCATAAGAGCTCGAATGCTCTTGTTCAAAAACCCGTAGCACTTTAATGCCGATCAAGGTGTTCTCCAAAGCTCGGTGCAATGATTTTTTGGAAGTCTTTAAAGACTCGGCCTTAGTAGCAGTTTTAAGCTCGGTTAGGGCATTCTCCAGACTTTCAATGGTTCCTTCGCATCCGCAGTCCAAAAAATTGGATCGGGTTTTTTCAATGCCATTCAACGCCTTGTATGCATGGTATTTGGCCATTTCCATGTCTTTGGAAACAACAGCATCCTGTATTTTGCTTTTGATGTATTCAAGGTTGGAATTGGCATATTCACAAGCATTTATGCCTCTAAATGAAACCATTAAGCATAGGCCAAGTATACCTATGACAAAGACTATAAGTAGGATAATCTTTCTAGTATTCATAACGCATTTGATTTGGGACGTAGCGTCTTTGATTCTTACTAAATTAGATCAGGGGGTGAAGCTGGTACGAATAAGATCGATAAAAAAGCAATCTTCATCCATGAGTGGTAAAAATGTCGATGAACAGCAGTCTTTTTTGGGTTGAAAGAGTGCCCAAAATGGACTATATTCAATCCCATGGAAAAAATCAATACGGAAACTTATAGGGTAAAAGAAGAGGTGGATTTGTCTCAATTAGCTACATATCAGGATTTTGGGGCCTCTGAAAAGGAATT
This sequence comes from Bacteroidia bacterium, assembly GCA_030429325.1. GTDB lineage: Bacteria > Bacteroidota > Bacteroidia > Flavobacteriales > Flavobacteriaceae > Flagellimonas. The sequence goes on along the minus strand of JAUICT010000124.1, from coordinate 5,527 downwards.
GAAAAAGGCACTCAAGAACATCCGGAAGGATTTGGGCGAGTTCCAGGATACCATGTATGCCCATGGAAAATACGGGGTTTTGGTCTGTTTGCAGGGCATGGATACCGCAGGAAAGGATAGTTTGATCAGGGAAGTCTTCAAAGATTTCAATGCAAGGGGAGTGGTAGTCCACAGTTTTAAGGTGCCCACACCGTTGGAATTGAGGCACGACTATCTATGGCGACATTATATTGCCCTGCCTGAACGGGGTAAGTTTTCCGTATTCAACAGGACCCATTATGAAAATGTGCTGGTCACCAAAGTGCATCCCGAATACATTTTAGGAGAGAATATACCCGGAGTCGATTCGGTTTCCGATATAGATGATGCCTTTTGGGAAAAGCGCTACAGGCAAATCAACGATTTTGAAAAGCATGCAGCCGAAAATGGGACAGTGATCTTTAAATTCTTCCTGCATCTTTCCAAAGAAGAACAACGGCAACGCTTATTGCGCAGAATCCATTTAAAGCGAAAAAACTGGAAGTTCTCCCCGGGCGACCTTGAAGAGCGCAAACTTTGGGACGACTACCAAAAATATTATGAAGAAGCCTTGAACAAAACCTCCAAGGAACACGCACCTTGGTTTGTGGTACCGGCAGACAATAAAAAAGCAGCCCGTGTCATTGTGGCATCCGTAATGCTGGAAGCGTTAAAAAAGTACAAAGATATCGAGGAACCCGAGCTCGATGATGAAATAAAGGCTAATTTAGAAACCTTTAAACAAGAACTGGAAAAAGAAACCCCATGAGATTAGTACTGTTTTTAACCCTTTTGCTGGCAAGTACCCCCTTTTTTTCACAATCCGATGACGAAAAACAAATCAAGGCCATATACGACAAAGCCCTAACTGATGGGCAAGCGTATGAATGGTTGGATTACCTTTCCAATCAGATAGGTGGTCGTTTGTCAGGGTCGGTACAGGCCCAACAGGCTGTGGAATACACCAAGGGCCAGTTGGATTCCTTGGGGTTGGATAGAGTATGGTTACAACCCGTAATGGTACCCAAATGGGTGAGGGGACTCCCGGAGTTTGCCTATATGGAGACCAAACCCGGACTTACCACCAATTTGCCCATTTGTGCCTTGGGAGGTTCCGTGGCCACGCCAGATGGTGGCCTAAAGGCCAATATTGTTGAGGTTCAAGGCATAGAAGACCTTCAAAAATTGGGCAAGGATAAAATAGCGGGAAAGATTGTCTTTTACAATCGTCCCATGGACCCTACACTGATCAGTACTTTCGCATCGTATTCCAGTTGTGTGGACCAACGGTATTCCGGCGCGGCCGAAGCGGCCAAGTATGGTGCTTTGGGTGTGATCGTGCGTTCCATGAACCTGCGATTGGATGATTATCCGCACACGGGTTCCATGAGCTATGGCGATACGCCCGTTTCACAAAGGATTCCGGCGGCAGCCATCAGTACCAATGGGGCCGATTTGTTGAGTGCGACTCTAAAACTCAACCCCAACATCAAATTTTATTTTAAACAGAACTGCAAGCAATACGAGGATGTACAATCCTACAACGTAATTGGTGAGATCAAGGGAAGCACCTATCCCAATGACATCATGGTAGTGGGTGGTCATCTGGATTCTTGGGATTTGGGCGATGGTTCCCATGACGATGGTGCCGGTTGTGTGCAGAGCATGGACGTCCTTCGATTGTTAAAGAAAACGGGATACAAACCCAAGCGCACCATTCGCGTAGTGTTGTTCATGAATGAGGAAAATGGGCTTCGTGGAGGGAACAAATATGCCGAAGTAGCCCAAAGCAAGAACGAAAACCACGTATTTGCCCTGGAGAGTGATGCGGGTGGATTTACCCCAAGGGGTTTCTCATTTGATTGTTCCGATGAAAATTTTGAACAGATCCAAAGCTGGAAAAGCTTATTTGAACCTTATTTGATCCATTTGTTCGTGAAAGGATTCAGTGGTGCCGACATTGGCCCCATGAAAAACCCTGATATTGTCCTAGCCGGTCTGGTACCCGATTCGCAACGGTATTTTGACCATCACCATGCCGAGAACGACACTTTTGAGCATGTGAACAAACGCGAGCTGGAACTGGGAGCGGCATCTATGGCTAGCTTGGTATACCTTATGGATAAGTACGGTACTATTCCAGCATCAAAAATAAAAGGGTAGTCTTAACAGGAGCTAGGAGCCAGAAGGTATCGGATAAATTGGATTAGGTTATGGGCTTTTTTGTCTTTCGCATTCTTTTGGGGCCGTACCACAACCAAAAACCAGTGATGGTGAACAGCAAGAGTGAAGTGCCCATCATAGAGGTGTATACCAATTTTATCTGTCCCGAAGTTCCCAGATAACGGTCCAAAATGGAGCCATCATGCACATTTTCCAAAAAGTCCGAATGGCGCTGGCCGATGGAAAGTACATCGCCTGTGGTACCATCCAACTGTACCTCGTAGTATGCGTCCACAAAGACAAACTTCACCATACCCTTGTCCTTGCGCATATCAATCCGGTCCAGTTCCAAGGAAAGTTGGGGCGAAACGGAGTTGTGCAAGGTATTGCAGGCAATGGTATGCAGGCTGTCCACCGGGAGCCAGTCCCGTAGATCGGTGGAAGTGCCCTTTTGCGACTCGGGAAGAATCATCCCGGCGGTGTTTTTCTTCCAGCCCAGCAACAGGCCGGAGACCGATATAAAAAAGAAGAACACAAATAAAAAGGCACCCGTGGTACGGTGCACTTTTCTAAAAACCCGTAAAATTTTCGCCTGCTTTTTTCTTTTCCCCATACAACTGTAAAATCGGTACAAACAATCCTATAAAAATCGGCAAAATTTATGAGATTTCCAGAATTTTAAGACTTATGGGATTCTCCTACTTTTGGGTTCCATAAGCGGTACCTGATGAACCGTTCATTGCCCACATGGAGCTCACGTTCCTTTACAAACCCCAAGCGAAGCAAACCTTGTACGCGGGTGCGCGTGGGCGGGAACAAAACGGTTACCGAAGGCAGTCCCATCTCCCCAAAAGCCTTTTTAATGATGCCTTTATACAAGCTTTTGCCCAGTCCCCAATAATCCGGATGGAGGACCAAGGCCAGATCGGCCTCCCCATTTTCGGGTTGTAGACCGCCCCAACCTGCAAACGCTCCATCCACCACAAAGGCCCATGGTCCGTACCCATGTTCCTGCCACAGTTGTTCCTTGGCGGCGATAAAGGCCTTGCAGTGCTCTTCGGTGAAATTTTCTTTTAGCAAGGGCATTTGACGGCGGACCAAGGGATGGTTCATCAAGGCAATGAGCTGCGAATTTTCAATTTCGGGGAGGCGTTTGTAGGCTATATGCATGTTTGGGAACGGTTTGGATCCTATGAGGTGGATTGGTCGGGATTCTGTTCCAAAATAACAAGGGTAAGTTTTTTGTCCTGCATGATTACCTGTACCGTTTTCCCCTCTTCAAAACCAAGTTCCTTGAGCCAATGGCCCTCCAACCGTATTTCGGGCACCATAATGTTGTCCCAGGTACGGCGACGGAATTTGGAATGGATTTTTAGGGTCTTGGAATTACTCAAATGTCATACAATTATATGACAATAATAAAATATTAAATCGATTTGTCAAACTTTTGTATGACAAAAGTGTCACATTAATAGTTGACATTTGTTTTGTGGACAGAGAAGGTTTAAAAAAGAAGCTGGGAAAACGCGTAGTTCAACTCCGGGAAGAAAAGGGGTGGAGCCAAGCCGATTTGGCACGTGCATGCAAGAAAGATCGCCAAGCTTTGGAGAAGATTGAAAATGGAAAAGTAAATCCCACGGTCTATACCTTATATGAAATTGCCCAAGTTCTGGATGTTCCCTTATTGGAGCTTTTTAGGTTTTAAGGTGGTCATTCCATCACATCGGCCACCAACTTGGTGTCCGTATATTGGGTAAACCTGGTGATCTTTCCGTTTTTCAGGACATACCGATGGGCAAAATCCGCGGTCATGGATTTTCCTGTTTTCGCATAGGTGCCCTTGTACTGTCCAATCGCAAAGACCGATTCTCCCGCATCCACATATTCATCAATGGTTGCGGCCCAAGAGGTCCAGTTCTCCCCAAAATTCTGGAACACGTTCTTGAGAATGGCATCGAACCCAATATGGTGCCCTCCATTGGGAAAGCCCTTCATTTGGATCCATTCAATGTCCGGGGCAAATTTCTCCTTTATGGCGTTGGTGTCTCCTTTGGAGAAGTCTAGGTACAGCTCCTTTATGGTTTCAATGTTCGATTTCATTCCTTGTGGTATCTATGTGGTTCGTTGTGTATTTTGATGACAGTCCATGACTATTTTTTCCGGCCCACAAACCTAACCACCGAACCGGTTCCCGAGTGGTAAAGTCCTTCATTGAGCTCAACTTCCTTTTCCACAAGCTCAATGATTTCGTAATCGGTAAAATCCGCAAGCAATTCCTCGATGGAGAAAAGGCTTTCCAAATCCCTTGGGCCACCTACTTTGGGATTTTTCTCCCGGTATGGCAGATGTTTTTTTCCAAAAGCCTCAAAAATGACCGTTCCACCCTTGCGTAAATAAGTACTAAGCAGTTTGTGGTAAGCGGATTTAATGGAGGCCGGAAAATGGGCGTAGATCAGTGCAATGGTATCAAACTGCCCTTCGGTATAATCCAAATCTGGGAGTTGGCCTACTTTATAGTCCAAGGAAACCTTGTTCTTCTCGGCGAGCTGTAATGCTTTTTTTCGTCCTTCGGTACTGATGTCGAACGCGGAAACGGTCCAACCCAATTTGGCAGCATACACGGCATTGCGTCCTTCGCCCTCAGCTGCAAAGAGGATGCTTCCGGGTTCTAGTTTTTCCAATTGTTCGCGCAGATATTCATTGGGTTGTTCCCCAAAGGCATATGCAGTGTTACTATACCGTTCGTCCCATCGTTTTAACCAAGGGTCTTTCATGATATTTTAATTTCTTGCATTAATCAAATACTTCTTTGAGTTTATTTTTCAAGGCGTCCCCACGGATAAACCGTGCCACGATTTTCCCGTTCTCATCAATAAGAAAATTGTCAGGGATGTCCCGTACCCCATAGATCATGGCGGCTTCATTATTGCTACCTTTTAGATCGCTTACGTTTGTCCAAGTGAGCTCATCCTTTTCTATGGCATTCTCCCATCGGTCTTTATCGGAATCCAAGGAAACTCCCAAGATTTCAAATCCTTGATCGTGGTACTGGTCATAGAGTTCCACCAATTCAGGATTGAAACTTCGGCATGGTCCGCACCATGAGGCCCAAAACTCTATCAAGGTGTACTTGCCTTTTATTTCGGAAAGCCGAACCATTTGTCCATTGGTATTGGATTGCTGAAAATCGGCATAGTTGTCCCCAATGTCAAAGGTTTGGTTCTTGGCAATGAATTCCTGTATGGTCTTTCCTTCTTCCGATGATTGAAGCTCTTTGTCCAAGGAAGAAAACAATTGTTCGGTTTTATGCCCGCCGAGACGTTCCTTGGACCAATTCAATCTGGTG
>JAUICT010000123.1 GCA_030429325.1 Bacteroidia bacterium | reverse complement strand
GAATCCCTACAGATTCTAAATACCCCCTACTATTCTGCGCTTCTTCATATTAGGTCGATAATTTGGCGGTATGAACCTATTTATTAAACCATAAACCTAATATTATGAAAAAATTACTTTCTATTGTTGCGATCGCCCTTTTGACCACTGGACTATTCTCTTGCGAAGCGGAAACCGATGTACAGGACACTGAAGCCATGATCAAGAACCTTAGCGTTGACTCAGATGAGAACGCCACAGAAGGAAAACAATCCGACCCAGATACAAGAGGAGGAAGCAACTAATTTTTGTATTTATCTGATTATCCGTAGTTTTAAGTCGTGAAAAAAATGTTCCGCCTCCTAATCGGTGCCACAATACTTTGTGCTCTTGTTACGCATGACCAAGACGGTTCCCAGACCAATGGAACTAGAATAGAATCTGCTTGGATGGACAACGGCAACAGCACGATTTCGGCACCTGACCATGGAAACCGAAATAGTATAAAATACCATCTGTCCGGGTTCAGGTCCAGCGCAGATGATCGAAAACTATAAGGATCAACCAACATACGATATAGCCCCAACCTCAATCATGGTATGGGGCTTTTTTGTTACCTTGTATGGGGTATTTTTTGTAACAAAACCTACTTTGCCTTGAAAATTAAGTATTTACTTCCCATAATGGCGCTTGTTCTCTGGAGCTGTTCCCAGAACACTCCAAAAAAGAGGGAGAGCGTTGACCAGAAAAGTGAGTCCATTAAACAATGGATCGCTTTTGCGCGCGATAGTGCCCATCTACCCTTGGAAGAACGCAAACAGTTTTTACAAAACGCCCAACAGGTTGTATCTACTTTAAAGAACGACACTTTGATCATAAACCATCTTTCAAACATCTCCTTGGCCTATATGAGTCTTCCTGACTCCTTGGAGTTCCGAAAGACCAACAAACAGGTCATGGAACTGGCCAAAAAAGAGAAACAATACACTGCGTTGGGAAATTCCCATTGGGATATGGCGGATTTTTTTGAATCTCATGGAAGTTTGGACAGTGCCTTTTACCATTACCAGAATGCATTTAAAACTTTTGAAAACCTCCCTACAGACTCTACCTCAAACTCGTTGAAAGGAAGAATGCTGTACAACATGGGCCGCATTCAAGATTCCTATAAAGATTACCTGGGCGCCGAAACCAGTGTTGCCAGTGCCATAAAGTATTTTAGTGAGTTAAAGGATGAAAGAAGGCTGTACTTTTGCTATAATCTATTGGGAATCATTGCCAGTGGTATGGACAATAGTGACAAATCCTTGGAATATTTTCAAAGGGCAAGTACCTACATCAACCAAATGGAGAGTACGGATCGCATAAAATATACGGAGCAGAACCAAAACAACATTGCCCACGAGTTTTTAAAGAAAGAAGATTATCGGCGTGCCAAGACAGTATTTGGCGATTTGTTGAAGAGCAAGGATATTTTCACCCGAAACCCTGAGCTGTACTCCATGTCGCTTTCCAGTCAGGCTTATGCCATTTACAAAGACGAAGAAGATATAGAAACCGCCAAAACCCTGCTTTCAAAAGCTATAAAAATCAATGACAGCATTGATTACACTTTTGAACAAGCACGAGTGAAAAAATATTACGCAGAGATTCTGGGAGATCAAGGTGATACGGCAAATGCCCTTCAATATGCCAAGGAATCTCACTTATTGGCAAAGGAAACCCACAACAATGAAGGGTTAATGGAGGTTTTACGCTTGCTCACCAAACTGGATAGCAACAATGCCGCATCCTACTCCAATGAATATTTCAATCTTAACGAAGCCATAAAGGAGGAAGAGCGCACCAAACGGGATAAGTTTGCGCGTATTCGCATGGAAACTGACGAGATCATACAAGAAAACGAAGTTCTTACCCGCGAAAAAGAACTCTGGGCCGCATTTGCATTGATTTTTATAGGATTGGGTACAGCCGGACTTGTTATTATAAACCAGCAAATTAGAAACAACAAATTAAAGAACAAACAAAAGCAGCACGAAAGCAACCAGGAAATCTACAACCTTTTACTTTCGCAACAGGGCAAAATCGAGGAAGGAAAGCAAATGGAGCAAAAACGTATCTCCGAAGAACTACATGATGGGGTTTTGGGCGAGATGCTGGGTATTCGTTTAATTCTCAGCGGCCTTAACGAAAAAGAAGATGGGGATTCCGTGGAAAAACGTGCAGAGTTCCTTGAACGATTGCGTGATGTGGAAGAGGAAATCCGCACCATTTCACACGAACTCAACCATGCGGCCTATGAAAAATTTCATAATTTTATTGTGTCCTTGGAGGGCTTCATTGAAAATCTGGAACAGTCCTCAAACATTAAATGTTCTTTTGCGTACGATAATGAGGTAAACTGGGACGGGCTGTTGGGTGACATCAAGATAAATGCTATCCGAATTGTTCAAGAAGCGCTTAAAAACTGTGTTACCCATGCCAAGTGCAAAACAGCCAGTGTAGCCTTGGATGTGCAGGGCAATAAACTTAAGATTGTCATTGCCGATGACGGAATTGGTTTTGACACCAAGAGGAACAGAAGGGGAATTGGTCTTAGAAACATTGCCTCAAGGGTAAAAAAATTAAAGGGAACCTTGGATATAGAAAGCAGTAAGGGCAAGGGAACCACAATAGTGGCCACAATTCCCTGTAAATACACAGAAACTGTTCCCCGCAAGGGAGATTCAGACCAAAGAGAAACAATAAATGCCTAAATCTTACATAGTAAAGCAGAACATATGAGTACACTTAGAATATTGGCCATAGACGATCATGAAATGACGATGTTGGGATATAAATATATCTTGGAGCGTATTGAGTTTGAAGGCTATGAAATCATTATTGTGGATACTGCCACCACTTTTGCCGCGGGAAAAAAATTGATCGAGGATTCCGCAAATTCCGTTAAGTATGATGTACTGTTGTTGGATGTACAACTATATGCCCCCAATGAGGAACAGCCCCAGACTGGGGAAGAGCTTGGAATTTTGGCCCGAGAACTGGTGCCAGACACCAAAATAGCATTTATGTCTTCCTTTAGCGATAATTTTAGAATCAACAGTATTTTAAAGACCGTCGATCCCGACGGCTATTTGGTAAAGACAGACATTGATCCAAAAACCTTGGAAGATGCGGTAAAGACCATTGTGCTGAATCCACCCTATTATTCCTCCAAAGCGCTATCTGCCATACGGAAAAAAATGTCCAACGACATTGAAATAGACGAAAAGGACCGACAGATTTTATACCACCTTTCCAAAGGAACCAAAAATAAAGATCTGGAGAAATTTATTCGGTTGTCTCCATCCTCCATCGAAAACCGAAAAAGACACATGAAAACGCTTTTTGGCACAGAGAATGAAAATGATTTGGCCTTGATCCTAGCCGCAAAGAACAGAGGGTTTATTTAACGTATCCTTTCCCTATTTTTTGAAATAATAAGAAATAGTAAATAGTTTTTCTGGTTTGTGACCTAAAAACCCTACAAACTATGGAAAACCCATAGAATTTTTATGGGTTTCCTTTAATCTCAAAAAAAAGATTCATCCTAACTTTAAGGATAAAGAAAAATTAGATAGCAGCCACATGTCATTACCCAAAAAAACCAATCTAAATTTCCACCAATATGGGCCAAGGGTATTTGAGGTCGCATATGGGTTGGATGCGTTTCTGAAAGTTCTGGAAAGAGACTTTTTTGCACAAGCCAAAGTTCAGTGCATGTATCATACTGAAAGCAAAAAAACCGATTTGGTTTTGGGGTTGGACCTTAATTTTGGCATAACGGAAAGTCTGCATCATTTTAACAAGGGAACTTGGGGAGGCATGACATTTTCAGAAGACAACCACCTTGTTTCAAATGAATTTAAAACCGCCCTGGAGCATTTGAATGAAAAAAACATTCATTGTATAGACATTGCTGAAATCTCATTTCACTTTAAGGACACTTCTGTCATAATCTCTAGGCTTTACGAACATAGTATTCCCGAGCAATTGGGAGATATCCTCCTAAGAATCAGTGAGCATTTTGTATACCTTACCAAAGGTCTTACCCAAATGCCCTATGAAGTCTTTGTTCCCGTTTTTGAGGACAAACCCCAACATACCAAGGAATTTTTACAGGACCACAACGGATACTTTGATTACTGGGGACTCTATTTCGAAAGTGAAAAACAGCACCAAGTAATGATATATTCCCTTGAGGAAAGAAAGCTCAACCATGAAGACCTTTTCCTTTTGGAATAACTCAAAATAATCTACCGGAACTAAATACTGAGCCGCAAGCAATTAGCCATTGAACAAAGGTCGAGACTTCATAAGCTCATTGACCTTTTTGCGCACTTCTGCAATTCCTTCCCCATCTTCTGGGTTCATAAGCACTTGGTCTATGAATTCCACAATGGTTTCCATATCATCTTCTTTGAGTCCTCTTGTTGTGATTGCCGGGGTCCCAAAACGTATACCAGAAGTAATAAAAGGAGATTGGTCATCAAAAGGCACCATGTTCTTATTGGCCGTGATAGCGGCCAGCTCAAGAACCTTTTCGGCATCTTTTCCTGTAATGTTCTTGTTCCTTAAGTCGATGAGCATCATATGGTTGTCGGTTCCTCCAGAGATTACTTTGTAATCCCGTTTCATAAAGGCCTTGGCCATCGCATCCGCATTTTTCTTTACCTGCAGCATATAGTGTAGGAAATCATCGGAAAGAGCTTCCCCAAAGGCTACGGCCTTTGCAGCGATAATATGTTCCAACGGACCTCCTTGATTGCCTGGGAAAACGGCCAAATCCAATAAAGCCGACATTTTTCTTAGGTTACCATTCTTTAGTTTAATACCAAAGGGATTGTCAAAATTTTTCCCCATTAATATAAGACCACCTCTTGGCCCCCTTAGGGTTTTGTGGGTTGTTGTTGTAACTATATGGCAATGGGGAATGGGATCGTTCATGATGCCCTTGGCTATTAATCCTGCTGGGTGGGAGATGTCTGCCATTAGAATGGCCCCAACACTGTCCGCAATCTCACGGAACTTGGCAAAATCCATATCGCGGGAGTATGCGGAAGCACCCGCAATGATCAATTTGGGTTTTTCCCTTTCGGCCACCTCCCTGATTTTGTCATAATTCAAGGTACCTGTTTCTTCGTCTACGCCATAAAAAACCGGACGGTACAGTTTTCCGGAAAAATTCACGGGAGATCCGTGGGTCAAATGTCCCCCGTGGGCCAAATCAAAACCTAAAATTGTGTCCCCAGGATTTAAACAAGCATGATATACCGAGGCATTGGCTTGTGATCCCGAGTGTGGCTGAACATTGGCATATTCTGCACCAAAAAGTTCTTTTGCACGATCAATGGCCAATTGCTCTACTTCATCCACTACTTCACAACCTCCATAATAACGCTTTCCAGGATAGCCTTCGGCGTATTTGTTGGTAAGTACCGACCCTGCGGCTTCCATTACTTGTGGGCTAGTAAAGTTTTCGGAGGCAATCAATTCAATTCCCTCAATTTGTCTTTCCCTTTCCTGTGCTATCAGGTCAAAAATCTTCTGGTCTCTTTGCATTTGGCGATTAAATTTAACAAGGGTCAAAATTACGAATTGCTTACCTAATTATCCCAAAAAAAACGATTCTGTGTTTGATTTTATCAAACAGAAATCAACAATTTTATGATTTTCACAACCCATTGAAAAAGAGTTGATTAAAAGGATTTTATGCGATTTATACTACCGTTCATCCTTTTTCGTTAATAGATTGTGGGTTTTTGGCACAGCTGTTGAAAACAATTCCGTAACCCATAAATTCAAAACCTATGAAAAAATTTTTACTCCTTTCAATATTGGTTTTCATTGTCGCCTGTAGTGGTGTCAAAAAAACCCAAGAGGCCTTGAATAGTGGAAATTATGTGGCCGCTATGAACAAAGCCATAAAGAACCTTGCGGAAAACAAGACTAAAAAGGGCAATCAGCAGTACATCCTACTTTTGGAAGATGCCTTTGCCAAAAACGCCCAAAGGGAACAGGCGGAGATTTCTTTTCTTCAAAATGATGGCAACCCGGCAAATCTGGAGACTATTTACAACAAGTATTTGCATTTAAAGGAAATACAACAACGTATACGACCTTTAATGCCTCTTACCATTTATGATGAGGGACGGGATGCCCGTTTTAATTTTGTGAACTACGATTCCAAAATTTTAAACACCAAAGACAATCTTTCCGAGCACCTGTACAACAACGCCTTAGATTTATTATCCAATGCCCGGACAAAGGCAGATTACAGAGCTGCGTATGATGACCTTAAGTATCTACAGGAAATAAATCCCGGATTTAAATCCACGGTAGCCAAAATGGATGAGGCATACAACAAAGGCTTGGAGTTCGTTAGAGTTGAGATTGCCAATCAAACTGAACAAATTATCCCAGAGCGATTGGAAAAAGAGCTTTTGGACTTCAATGCTTTCGGTATCGATAATTTTTGGCTGCAATACCATACCAATCCCTTATCCGATGTGACCTATGAT
>JAUICT010000122.1 GCA_030429325.1 Bacteroidia bacterium | reverse complement strand
ATATACCAGTTGGTTAATCCCAATACCTTTTCATCCAACGCGCTTAATTTTGTGGTTTCGTATTTTACCTACCCCTAATTTTATCACTTTAAGGAACATGGTTTCCCCGAGTGAAAGGGTCAAGGAAATGGAATCTACTTTTCCAAAGCAATTTAAAAAGTAAAAAAATCGCCCCAAACCAATATGCTTGAGGCGATTCTTAACTAAATAACCAACCAAAAAACTTTTAGTATAGTCGAACACTTTATTTTTTCCTTACACTTTACGTTGGCGAACCACGTTCATTAACGCATTTTTAACTTTCACGCGTTTTTTTCCAGTGTCAGTGCCTGATTTTAAGTATTGCATATACCCTCTTCCTGTAAACTCATAAATAGTTCCGCTGGAAACATGGTACAACTCAATGGTGCTATCATCAATAACATAAAGTTCAAAGTAATCATCGCCCAAATAGTCGTAATCCAATGTTAAGGTCTTAAGTGTAGCATCGTTCTGCACATCATAAACTTGGTAGATTCCTTGGTAATCCCATTGCAAATTGCTCAATGGAATCCCAGGGGCATCAATGGAGGACCTAAAAGACCCATCATTGCTTACGGAAAATTGCAGATAGTTTTCCTCATCAAATTCATTAATGGCGCCCACCTCACTGGTATAGGTCTTTTCCCAAACTTGATATTCCTGCAGAAAATAGTGGATGTTGTCATAGAATACCTGATCGTAATCAAAATTCCTGCTTTGGTATCCACGTAGCACATAAGAGGTATCGGAATAGGGGTTGTAGAGTTCCAGGGTGTTGCTGTTCAAGGCATACACTTCCAACAACCAAAGCCCGTCCGCATCATGGTCTACCTCAACTGCTCCAGACAAAGTTGCATAATTGCCCACATCTATCCCCAATCCATTTCCTGTCTTTCCAATCCCTACCAAGTTGTTGTTGGCATAAACCACTCCTCTATCAAAAGAAATGGTAAACGCACGTTGTAAAAAGGGAACTTCGCCGCTACCTTTGGTAGCATTAATGTCTACATACCATAAATCGTAACTCTCTAAAACCAAGGCAGTATTTATGGGAGATTCGGTGATATAATCATCTTCCACTATAACCTCGGTGTAACAAGAACTGGCCAAAAGGCCTATCAACACTATTCCAAAAAGTAGTTTTCCAATTTTCATAATCGAGGTTTTAAGATTCAACCTATATAGACCAAGCACTGTGCCAAAAATTATAATATCTTGATAATCAGTCGATAATGTGTGCTCTGATATATTTTTTAGCTTTGCCCCGTAAATGATATCCATGGATAGTAGATTGAAATTTGGAGTTTTTGGTGGAGGAAGCTGGGGAACTGCCTTGGTTAAGATGCTATCAGAAAACCATGAAAAGGTAGGCTGGTATATGCGGAACCAATCCGCCATACGGCATATCCGCAAAGAAGGCCACAATCCCAACTACATCAGTTCTGTGGAATTTGATGTGGACCAACTTGTGCTGAGCCACGATATCAACGAAATTGCAGAAGCTTCCGATGTGCTCATCTTCGCGATTCCTTCTGCTTTTTTGGATGGGGAACTCAAGAATCTCCATGTTGATCTAAAGGACAAAATCATCTTTTCGGCCATAAAGGGAATTGTACCCGAAAGCGGTCTTATTGTTGGAGAGCATTTTCATAATCAATACGATATTCCGTTTGAGAACATTGGGGTAATCACAGGGCCCTGCCATGCCGAGGAGGTGGCTTTGGAACGACTTTCATACCTTACCATTGCCTGTGCCGATGCCAACAATGCCAAGCTAGTGGCACAAGGGTTGAAGAGTGATTACATCCGTACCAAGATATCCGATGACATCATTGGAACGGAATACGCCGCCATGCTCAAGAACATTTACGCCATTGCCGCCGGTATTGCCCATGGGTTAGGGTATGGCGACAATTTCCAGAGCGTTCTGATGAGCAACGCCATCCGGGAAATGAAACGGTTTATTGACCGGGTGTACAAAATGAAACGGAACATTAACAACTCGGCCTATTTAGGTGATTTGTTGGTGACCGGATATTCCACGTTTAGCCGAAACCGTATGTTTGGTAATATGATCGGGAAAGGCTACACCGTAAAAAGTGCCATGATGGAAATGAACATGGTGGCCGAAGGGTATTATGCTACCAAAAGTGCCCATTTGCTCATGGACAAGTTGGAGAAAAAGTCCAAAACGCCCATCATCAACGCGGTCTATCAAGTGCTCTACAAGGAAAAAAACCCTAAAAAGGTTTTTGAAAAGTTAACCGACAAGCTGGACTAGTCCCTATCCAACGAAAAGTTGGAATGTTCTTCCAACTCTTGTTCCAAGGTTTTGTGGAATGCCCCTATTTGGTCGTCCGTATACCCAAAAGCCTTTTGAAACTCGTCCAATACTGCGTCCTTGTATTGGCGGACACTATCAATATCAAAATACAGCCGCCCAGTTCGTCTAATGAAAAAATCCATGGGATTCAGGGCCATTTCATGGGCAATGGCAAATTGTGCTTCCGCCCTGATCATGCGCTCATGCACATCAGGATTGGTAAGGGCTGCATAGTGCTCTAGAACGGTCTCGGTCTGTTTGCCATAGGTGGTGACCAGATACCATGCATCGTATTCGGAAAAACCACTGTCTTGGATACGGTCAAAAATCTGCTTGATGTATTTTTTTACGTGCTTGAACTTTTTAAAATCGCTCCCGCAAAGTGGTATTTTATCTGTAATGCAGGGATCTAATAAAATCTCATGATCCTCTTCCATTTGTTTTGCGATACGGTTCACCGTGCGTTCCGCCATTTTCCGATACCCGGTAAGCTTACCTCCAGCAATGCTCACCAACCCGGTATCCGAGGTAAAGATCTCATCCTTTCGGGAAAGTTCCGAGGCCGATTTGCCTTCTTCATGGATCAAAGGCCGCAGTCCTGCCCATGACGAAATGATATCATCCAACTCAAGATTGATGTCCGGGAACATATGGTTTACGGCAGAAATCAAATAAATGGCATCGGCAATATCCGTGGTAACATGATCTTTGTCTGCATTGTAATTGGTGTCTGTAGTACCCACATAGGTTATCTTGCCTCTTGGAATTGCAAACATCATCCTGCCATCGGGAATATCAAAATACACAGACTGTTTTACGGGAAGTTTTTCTTTGGGAAACACCAAATGGACCCCTTTGGTCAAATGCAACCGTTTTCCTTTTTTGGAGTGGTTCATGCTCCTTAACTCATCTACCCAAGGTCCCGCAGCGTTGATTACGTATTTGGATTTTATGCTGATTTCCTTTCCAGAGACTTCATCTTTTAGGGTTACCCCGGACACTTTTTCGTTTTCATAGATGAAATCCGTGACCCCAGCATAGTTGAGTACCTGAGTCCCATAATGAAGGCTGGTCTTGATGTTCTCCAAAGTGAGTCTGGCATCATCGGTACGGTACTCGGCATAATAGCCAGCTCCGTTCAATATCTTTTTGGGTAATAGGGGTTCCAACTTTAAGGCTTCCTTCTTTTCCAGCATTTGCCGTTTGTCATCCCCAGTCACCTGGGCCAATATATCGTATACTTTTAGGCCAATGGAGGTCAACCATTTTCCATAGGAACCGCCCTCGATCAAGGGCAGCAACATTTTTTCGGGAATGACCAAGTGAGGGGCCAATTTATGTACAATGGCCCTTTCGGAGCCTACTTCCTTCACCAACCAAAAATCGAATTGCTTTAAATAGCGAAGTCCTCCGTGTATCAATTTAGTGGATTTGCTACTGGTACCCGATGCGAAATCGCCCTTCTCCACCAAAACCGTTTTCAATCCCCGGGAAGAAGCATCCAGAGCTATTCCCGCTCCGGTGATTCCACCGCCGATCACTACGAGGTCATAAGACTCTTTGGCAAGTTTTTTTAGGATTTTATCCCGGTCCAAGTTTGAAAAAGCAATGTTTCCTTCCATATCTTATTTGGTGAATTCATATTCGCGTTCCACTTTACAAATTCGGACTTTGTACCAAGAATACCAAGTTCTGATTCCTTTCTTTTGTGCTTCACGATGTTCCATTTGGGCCTTCCAATGGGCAATGGCCTCCAAACTCTCCCAATAACTGATGGTCACGCCCAACCCGTCACGGGCACTTTCAAAGTCCAAAAAACCGGGTTGCTTTCGGGCCAATTCCTCCATGGCCACGGCCATTTCTCCATAACCGTTGTCGCCACCGGTGCGCAAGCTTGTGAAGATAACCGCATAATAAGGTTTCTGTAGTTCCATATCGGGGTCAATCAATATATTCCTTTTCCAAAAAATAGTTCACCAAAGCCTCTTTCACTAAAATAGCCTGTTCTCCCGATTTTAAGGGAGGTAGTTGTTCCTTGACCTTATAGTGGGGCCATCCCTCATCATCAAAAAAATCAAAATCGTAATAGCCATAGGGTTCCAACAATCTGCAGATGGCAATATGCATAAGATTGATTTTTTCATCCTTTTTAAAGCTTCGGTGAAAATTTCCCAGCTCCTGAACCCCCACCAAATAGATAATGCCATCGATTTCCAAAGGATCACCATCAGAAAATTGCCTAGATAATCTTTCCACCAAAAGCTCCCATCGTTCCTTTAATTTCTCGTCCCTGGACATATCATTTGTATGAATTCCAAAGGTACAAATCAATATTCTATATTTGTTAAAACCTGCATATGAGCTTTTTGGATATTGTTATTGGGATTTTATTGGTTTGGGGCCTCTACAAGGGCCTTAAAAATGGTCTTTTTGTGGAGATTGCCTCTTTGGTGGCATTGATTGCCGGAATCTATGGGGCCATCCATTTCTCATACATTACTGGGGATTATTTGGCCCAGCACATGAACTGGAGCGAGCAGTACATGAACATTGCAGCGTTTTTAATCACTTTTTTTGCCATTATCCTATTGGTCAACTTTGCTGGAAGGTTCTTGACCAAAATTGCTGATTTTGCTATGCTCGGCCTTTTGAACAAGCTCGCAGGCGGTATTTTTGGGGCACTGAAGGTCGCTGTTATCTTGGGTGCCATGCTTATCTTTTTTGAACGCCTTGCCACTCCTTTGAACCTAATCAATGAAGAGACCAAAAAAGAGTCTGTTTTTTATACCCCCATAAAGGATATTGGTGCTTTTATATTTGATTTTGTGCTCCAGGATGAGAAAGCCCAAGAAGAACCAGAATTCAACGGAGAGACCATTTAACTGTCCACGCCCTCTTTTCTGCTTACTTTTTTGCAATTCAACGTAAGAATTTGCCATCTATGGAAAATTTATGGCAAAAGTGGTTTCCTCTATTAGATTAGCATTCAGAACACTGGGATATTAGAACCTATCCCTGAAAGCACCCCGAGAATGAAAAAATTATGTAGCGCAATGCTGCTCATTGCAACTGTTGCCTTGTTTACCATGTGCAACTCCACATCAATTGAAGATGAGATTGAATACACCGAAGCGACCCTTGGGAATGAAAAAATTTCTATAGACCCCAACGGTATTGAGGATAAACTTGTGGATATGGTGAACGACCACAGGGTTTCCATAGGAATGAACACCCTCCAAGACAGTCCGTCCTCCTACAAATATGCCGAGGAACACAACGACTATATGATTGCAAAAAACAAATTGAGCCATGACAATTTCGAGTCTAGGGCCAATAAGATAGCCGAGGAAACCTCCGCAGTTGGGATTTCGGAAAATGTAGCTCGGTATTATATTTCAGCAGAGAAAACAATGGAAGCTTGGTTAGTGAGTGATTCCCACAAAAAAGCTATGGAAGGGGACTATACCCATACCACCTTGAGTGTCCAGTTGGATAAAGAGGGTAGGCCCTATTACACACAGATTTTTATTAAAGTGGAATAACACCCACGTACATTTATATTAGTGTGAAGACCTGTTTGCCAAGCAGGTCTTTTTTGTGAAACACTATGTTCCCACTCAGGTTTTTTTTACCTTTCCTAAAATCTTGAGATATGGCAATACAGGCTCCTTTTAACCTGAACAAATGGATTGAGGAAAATAGAGATACGTTAAAACCTCCGGTTGGTAATAGAAATCTTTATAAGGAAGCTGACGATTATATTGTAATGATTGTTGCCGGTCCCAATGCCCGAAAGGATTACCACTATAATGAAACTGAAGAACTTTTCTATCAATTGGAAGGCCATATAGAAGTTCATATTCAAGAAGATGGCCAAAAAAAGACCATGAAGCTGGGCCCAGGCGACATGTATCTGCATCCTGCCAAAGTTCCCCATTCACCAGTGCGCCATGAAGGGTCCATTGGGCTGGTGGTGGAACGCAAAAGGAAAGACATGAAAGTCAATGACGGACTACTTTGGTTCTGTGATCACTGCAACCACAAACTATATGAAGTCTACTTTACCTTAAACGATATTGAGAAAGATTTTTTGGCCCATTTTAAGCACTTTTACAGTTCCGAGGAACTGCGTACCTGTGACCACTGTGGAACGGTCATGCCCGTTGACGAACGCTTTATTGCCCAACAAGAATGATACTCCTCTTAGCTAAAATCGTAGTAGTA
>JAUICT010000121.1 GCA_030429325.1 Bacteroidia bacterium | reverse complement strand
ATCAAACCCCTCAAGGGAGTGTCCAAGTTTTTGTATT
The DNA here is from genome assembly GCA_030429325.1 of Bacteroidia bacterium. Classification (GTDB taxonomy): domain Bacteria; phylum Bacteroidota; class Bacteroidia; order Flavobacteriales; family Flavobacteriaceae; genus Flagellimonas. The sequence goes on along the minus strand of JAUICT010000121.1, from coordinate 6,585 downwards.
CCCGCGATGACGCCCAATAGGTAATTCTGCCATTCAACGGAGCTTTTTTCAATCTTTCGTAAATCAATATGTAGAGGTTCAGCATACCCCTTGCTATGGATATGGCACATTTGGGCAGAGCCATTTTTCTTGAGTCTGAAAGCAATTTTTCTATCAATGGCAGCAGGAAGCACATAGCCATTGTTATAATCGGTATGACCACCAATTAAATTGATTCTACCGGGAGAATCAACAATGATCTCATCCAAGATGTTGACTGAGTTACGATTCATGATGCAATGATAATAAATAAAAGTAAAAAAAACTTTTATTTTTTTCTATTGCCGAAAGATTGAATGCAAATGGAACAAAATCCATCAACCAAAGGTAAATGATTCATTTTGGTATATTTGGAAACATTTTATCAACTCATCCACAAAAGCTTGGCTTCAAAAAAATATAGACCCGAACAAAGTATAGCAATCGCTGTGGATTGTATCATATTTGGTTTTGACTCCAAAGATTTGAAGCTTTTGCTCTTTCGACGCAAAACCGAACCACTCAAAGGGGCTTGGTCCTTGATAGGGGAATTGATTGACAACGATATATCATTGGACCAGGGTGCAAAGGACATATTGTACAGGTTATCTGGGTTGGAGAATGTTTTCTTGAAACAGCTAAAAACCTATGGTCAGGTGGACAGAGATCCTTTGGAGCGTGTCATTTCCGTGGCCTATTATAGTCTGATTCGGATTGATGAGTTTAACCTCCAATCTTTGGAAAACCACGATGCCAAGTGGTTTGATTTTGACCAAATACCTGATTTGATCTTGGACCATGGACAAATGGTTGATGATGCTATCAAAAGCCTGCGTTCCAGTGTACGATACAATCCATTGGGCTTTGAGCTTCTTCCAGAATATTTTACGATCCAACAGTTGCAAACGCTTTATGAAAGCATTTACCGCACAACTTTTGATCCGGGCAACTTCAGAAAAAAGATGCTTTCGCTTGATATTTTGGAAAGAACAACGAAAAAAGACAAAACATCTTCCAAAAAGGGAGCGTTCCTATATCGTTTCAAAAAAGATAGTGTTAAACAGTTTTCATCGCAAACTGGAGATTTTGAAAGGATAAAAGAGGTTATAAAATTCTAATAGACAGGGAACCGAAATAATAAAAGTTTATTTTACGTTTATTATTTCTATATTGGAATCTTAATGATTCTTTGTAGATAAATTGAAATTATGGAATTTGCCAAACTGGATTTTATTGTTTTTGCCGGATACTTGGTCATGTTGGCCACAATTGGTATTTGGATTTCGGTTAAGAATAGGAACCGTAATGAGAAAGAATACTTTTTAGCGGGAAAATCCTTGCCATGGTGGGCCATTGGTGGATCGTTGATTGCCTCCAATATTTCTGCAGAACAATTTATTGGGATGTCCGGGTCGGGCTATGTGGTGGGCATGGCAATTGCATCCTATGAGTTAATGGCAGCCTTGACCCTCATCATTGTGGCTAAATTCTTCCTGCCCATCTTCTTGAAAAACAATATTTACACCATGCCCCAGTTTTTGGAACGGCGGTTTGATAAGCGTGTAAAAAGTACCATGGCAGTATTTTGGGTGTTGCTTTTTGTGTTCGTGAATATTACCTCGGTCCTATACTTAGGTAGTTTGGCCCTGAAGACCATATTGGATATTGATATGATTTATGGGGTGATAGGATTGGCACTTTTTGCAGCTACATTTTCAATCTTTGGAGGCCTGAAAGCCGTAGTATGGACCGATGTGATCCAAGTGGTTGTATTGGTATTTGGTGGCTTGGTATCCAGTATTTTAGTCCTTGAGGCCTTGGGAGGGGATTTTCTAAACGGATTTATTACGTTGATGGAGAAAGCCCCAGAGAAGTTTGACATGATTTTGGACAAAGGCCACGCTGAGTATAAAAACCTTCCTGGCATAAGTGTTCTTGTGGGTGGGTTATGGGTGGCAAATTTGTATTACTGGGGAACCAATCAGTACATCATTCAACGTTCCTTGGGGGCCAAGAATATCAAAGAAGCGCAGAAAGGAACCATATTTGCTGCATTTCTAAAGATTTTATTGCCTATTATCGTAGTAGTGCCGGGTATTGCAGCTTATGTATTGGGTGCCGATTTGGATTTACCAGACGAGGCCTATCCTTGGGTGCTAAAAAATTACGTGGGAACTGGGCTCAAAGGGTTGGCGTTTGCCGCCCTGATTTCAGCCATTGGATCTTCCCTCAGCTCAATGGTCAATAGTGCGACCACCATTTTTACCTTGGACATCTATAAACCGTTGTTCAAGGAAGAGTCGAGCAAGAGACTCGTTTTCATCGGAAAGGCATTCGCAGGACTATCATTGCTCTTGGGGGTAATCGTTGCCCCGATGTTGGGTGGATTGGACCAAGCGTTTCAATACATACAGGAATACACCGGCTTTATAAGCCCTGGGGTAGTGGTGGTGTTTTTGTTTGGGATGTTTTGGAAGAAGGCCTCGGCCAATGGTGCTTTTTGGACCATAGTGTTCTCCATACCACTTTCCGTGGTTATCAAGTATGCCTTTCCCAATTTCCCTTTTATGGATCGCATGGGAGTGAGCTTTTTAGTGCTTTCTGCTGTGTTGGTGGCCATTTCATTGGTGGAGAACAAAGAAGGGGACCAGAAAGCAATTTCCATCAACCCCACACTTTTTAAGACTTCAAGGGCATTCAATATATCCACTTTCATCATTATTGGAATACTTGCCTTCCTATACGCCATCTGGTGGTAGTGATCAACACTGATCAAAGCACCTTTAAAAAATTCTGGAAGGCAGCATTATCATTGTTTTTGTTCCAAACGGCAAAGAGATTTGTTTTGATTGGAATTTTGGTAAGCTCAATAAAACGTATGTCGTAATTAAATTCGTCTCGCAACGAGTTGGGTACAATAGAGATGCCCATGCCATTCTCCACAAGTTTAAAAATGGTGGGGCCATGAATGGAACGATGGGAAATTTGGGGAACAAAACCTTGGGCCGAGCATATATTTAGGATTTGCTGGTAATACAAAGGACTTTTTGTATTGGGGAAAAGAATAAAACGCTCCTCGGCCAGTTGCTTCAGATTTTTAAAATTTTCTTGGGTAATGGGATGCCCATTTGGCAATACCAATGAAAAATTTTCTTCAAACACGGATTTGATATTCATGTTGGAATCAATCTGATTGGAGCGCATAAAGCCAATATCCAAATCACCCTTGTCAAGGGCTTGAAGTTGCTCTTCATTGGTCAATTCTTCCAAATGTAACCGTATCTTGGGATATTCCTTTCCAAATTTCTTAAGTAATGGAGGCATGTAAAGTTGCATTGCCGAGCCTACAAAGCCAATGTGTACTTCGCCTTCATGGCCATTGAGCTCCAATTGCCATCGTTCAAGTGACCTTTTTAGCTGTGCATCTATCACTTGAGCTTCCCGCAAGAATAAGTGGCCAGCTCTGTTTAGGCTAACGGTCCTATTGGTCCTGTTGAACAGCCGGGTTCCCACGATTGCTTCAAGTTGTTTGATTTGTTGACTCAATGCAGATTGCGAAATATGCAGGTTCTCCGCAGCTTTTCCAAAGTGAAGGGCATCGGCCAACGCCATAAAACTTTTGATATGGTGCAGTTCTAATTGATTAATAATATTAATCATTTTATAATGAATAAGAATTGTTTATAATCAAAAGTACATTTAATTTTGATGTAGTAAAAAAATCTAAGCTATGAAAACGGTTGATATTGAAGGGTTAAAACAAGTGCTGAAAGCCTTAATGGAGCCCTACAAGGAAAGAGTCCCAGATGTAGAGAAAATTACTGGGGCCATGATAGAAAAGGGGATGATCGATAATCAAGATGACATTGTGAACGATCATATAGCTTTTAGGACCATGGGCGTTCCCAATTTGGGAATTGCATCTTTTGAGAAGATTTTTCTGAATTATGGGTATACCAAAAAGGATTACTACTTTTTTGAAGGAAAAAAGCTGAACGCATATTGGTATGCGCCTCCACAGCCAGAGTTTCCAAGAATTTTTATCAGTGAATTGCGTGTGGAGGACTTGTCAACCGGAGCACAGAAAATCATAAAAAAATATACAGTAAATATAGACAATGACCCTGTTGATGGTTTAGATTTGGATAACCCTTCGGAAGTGGGGGACTTTTTCTATAAACCATTGTGGGACTTGCCCACATTGTCCGACTTTAATGCACTTGCCCAAGAAAGCGAATATGCCGCTTGGGTGATCTATAACCGGTATTACCTTAACCACTACACCATAAGCGTTCACGATTTACCAGAAGCATATAACACCATTGAAAAGTTTAATGCGTTTTTGGAGTCTATTGGTGTAAAACTGAACTCTTCAGGGGGAAAGGTAAAAACCAGTAACGATGGACTGCTTAAGCAGAGTAGTTCTATAGCACAGATGATAGAAGCTGATTTTGCCGAAGGTGAAACGGCCGAGATAGCCGGAAGCTACGTGGAGTTTGCCGAACGATTGCCATTACCGGGCCATGTAAAACAATCAGGCCTGGTAGACCGTGCCCAACGAAGGGATGGTTTTGAATCTGCCAATGCCGACAAGATTTTTGAAAGCACTTACAGCGAGCAGACCAATGCTTTGAAAAGCCATTTACAGGAGTGATGATTCAATCGTTCCGAGAGAGTTTTCAAGTGAAAAACAGGATCAAATCAGAAAAATCCAATAAGTATTTTAGGGGACAAAACCATTGCGTAATTTCGTTGACATCAATTTACTGATGTTATGGTAGTATGGGGACTGTTCCTACTGGGAATTTTTGTCTTTTTGGCATTGGATTTAGGGGTGTTCAACAAAAACGCCCATGTTATAAGCGTTAAAGAAGCATCGCTTTGGACCACAATCTGGGTTTCGCTTTCCCTTTTGTTTTCTGGGGTTGTTTACTGGCTTTATGCCACGGATAAAATTGCCAATGTAGATGCCTTGGGTCCAATGGAGGCCTCGCTCAAATACATTACTGGATATCTCATTGAGTTATCGCTCAGTATAGACAATATTTTTGTGATCGCTGTGATTTTTAGCTCGTTCCAAATCCCCCAAAAGTATCAGCATCGTGTACTGTTCTGGGGCATTTTGGGAGCCATTGTTTTCCGCGGATTGATGATATTTTTCGGCGTTGCCCTCATCAAGCAGTTCAGCTTTGCAACCTACATTTTTGGGGCTTTCTTAATTTTTACGGCCATCCGTATGCTGCGTTCCAAAGAAAAACCCTTCAACCCAAAAACCTCTGCCATCTACAAGAACCTGCGAAAGGTTATGCCCATAACTTCCCATATGGAAGGCCAAAAGTTTTTTGTCAAATTAAGGCACATTACTGCGGCAACACCCCTTTTTATTGCTTTGGTGGTCATAGAATTCACGGACGTACTTTTTGCATTGGATAGTGTTCCGGCCATTTTGGCCATAACTTCAGACCCTTTTTTGGTATTTAGTTCCAATATGTTTGCCATTCTTGGGTTGCGATCTATGTATTTTTTTCTGGCCAATATGTTGGATAGGTTCCATTACCTAAAGTACAGTTTGGTGGCCATACTAAGTTTTGTGGGTGTTAAGCTTATCTTGGCCCATCATTATACTTTTCCAGAATGGATGTCTCTAGGGTTTATTGCACTTTCTCTGCTGGTTGGTGTTTTGGCTTCCATGAAGAAAACCAAGTAATTTTTGCGGTAAGAAAATTGGGGTGCCCAAATAGAGGCTCATTGCAATTGAGATTGAAGAATCCAATACATATGGTTTTGTCGTGTAAATAAAAGTTTTCTGTACTTTTATCAACGTGTCAAGAAGAACTTTCTGCGGCCATCTATACCCAGACCACGGATGTTGAAGGCGAGGTCAATGGTCTCATGACCTACGATAGGGCCATCATCAAAATGGATGTGGATGAAGTACACAAAGCCAATTCAGCCTTGTACAAATACTAAGGGCCATGAAAAGAATATTTCATTTAATAGTAGTTTCTTTACTCCTTTTTAGCTGCGTGAAACCTCAAGAAAAGAATATAAAACGGATAGACAAGAAAAATTTCGAGAAGATTGTAGATGGCAAGCCAGTTAGCCTTTACGTTCTTGAAAACGAACAAGGTACAGTGGCCGAGATTACCAATTATGGCGGTAAGATCGTTTCCTTGTGGCTGCCCGATAAATCGGGTAATTATGAGGACGTGGTCCTTGGGCATGAAAATATCGATGATTTCCTTAACGCCAAGGAGAAATATTTTGGTGCCCTTATTGGGCGTTATGGGAATCGGATCGCCCATGGAAAATTCACCTTGGACGGCAAGGAGTACACCTTGGCCACCAATAACGCAGCCAATTCCCTTCATGGAGGGAACAAGGGTTTTGATGCCGTAGTATGGGATGCCAAACAAGTGGATGGACAGAAGTTGGAGCTGACCTATCTCTCCAAAAATGGGGAGGAAGGGTATCCAGGGAATCTATCGGTGCGGGTGCTCTACCAATTGACGGACAATAATGAACTCAAAATAGAATATTGGGCCACTACGGACCAAAGCACCGTGG
>JAUICT010000120.1 GCA_030429325.1 Bacteroidia bacterium | reverse complement strand
CATGAAACATAAAAATAGCTGGTTTTTTATCGGATTCAATAGTTGAAGGGCGAACAAGGTATTCTAAAGATAGTGGGATGGGGGACATGGGACGTTTTTAGGGAATAAAGGTAAACCATTTTTGAAAATGCTCCCCAATAATGGGGAGGGGGTTTTTCTTTCCTGACGAAGCTTGGGCTAACCCATATACCAATAGTATTAAATACAATCCGTAGAGAGGTAGGGTAAGGGATACAATTTGACTAAAAGATAACACAATAGCCATGGCATGGAACAATAAATGTATACCAAAGGCTTGCCTAATATGAAACCTGGCATATGCATTTCGAGGCTCCATATTCATGCTCATGGCAATCAAACAGCCCACCAAGGTGATATAAGCAACTATTGCAATGGTTTTACCGGATTTGGCTTCGTTCAAAATTTTAGATTAAAATGTGATCATTATTGATTACCCCATAAACCTTACCTTTCATGGGTGCTCCCAAAAACATACTATTTTTGGAGGTGGATAAGATATTGTCCACACCGAAACTGTATTCCGTTTCTGGGTCGAACAAGGTAATACAGGCCTTTTCTCCTTCCTTAATAATTGGAGTCTGTAAACCAAACCGGCTATGCCCCTTGGTTAATATGGATATGGTTTCTTCCAATCCAAATATGCGATTTAGGGCACCAAAAGCAGATTCCAGACCAAGGCTACCATCGGCAGCATTGTCAAACTCCACCCTTTTTTCCTCAACATCTATGGGAATATGGTCAGAAGTAACATAATCTATAGTTCCATCTTTTATCCCTTTAATGAGGGCCTTGGCATCTTGCTTGGTTCGAAGGGGTGGTGATACTTTAAAGTTAGTGTCAAAATCGCTGAGCATTTCATCTATATGTACCAAATTGTGAATGGCGACACTGCAGGTCACATCCAATCCTTTTTTCTTTGCATTGGCAATCAGCTTAACGGATTCTGATGTGGAAATGGTGGGAATATGCAATTTTCCTCCTGTATACTCCAAAATAAATAGGTCTCGGGCTATTTGAAGTTCTTCAGCCAATGATGGGATTCCCTTTAAACCTAAAGAGGTGGACATTATTCCTTCATGGGCCACTCCCACACCTTTAATATCTCCATCTTGGGGAAAAGAAAACACTAAACCGTCAAAATTTTGGGCATACTGCAGGGCAATTTTTAAGAGATTGGGATTGGCAATCTGTTTTTTAAAGTCATAAAAGGCCACTGCACCGGCATTCTTCATATCAAAAAGTTCGGCCAAATCCTTGCCTTCTCCTTTTTTGGTCAACGTACCCATAGGGTAAAGTCTTGTCGGCTTGCCCTGCCCACGCTCCTTTAAAAAGACCACATCAGAACTGGTATCGGGAACTGGCTCTGTACTGGAATAAAGGATAATGTCCGTAAAACCACTTTTTGCCGCTACATAAAGTCCATGTGCAATGGTTTCCCGTTCCTCATGTCCGGGTTCGCCAAAACTTACGCCAGTGTCCAGCCAACCTAGAGAGACATGGAGGTTTCTTAAATCGACCAATTTAGTGTTGGATGGCGCATCTATGGTGGCGGCAATTTTCTCAATAGTTCCTTTTTTTATAAGGATATCCCTTTTTTTCAAGTGTAGTTCCTTGTTGTCTGGGCACACTATTCTTGCAGCCTTGAGCAGAATGTTCATGGAATGAATTTTTGGATGATTACCTCTATCAGCGCAAAAAGCAACGCTAAAATAACAAACCATTTCCAATAAGCGGTAATATTACTTTCAGCGTCCAAATAGGTAAAAAGAGCTGCTATGGAGTCCTGGGTATTGGCATTGGGCAGATTCTCAGTATCTAAATAGACCAATCGGCTTTCCGTTCTGGGATAATTAAAACTTATATTTCTTAGTTCCTCTTCTTTTTGTTTTATGGTATAGATGCCATCTTCAGTAAGATTTTCATCGAAAGTAAGTCTGACCTTATTGGGAAGATTCTGCTGTAGCGGAATAAACTCCTGATTGTCCTTTGAAATCCTTAAGATGTCATCATGACCCATTTGTGTTGGAATATCCACCAATTCCATCTGTCCCAATGTGTGCTGTATGCGGGATAGCTGTAAACTTCGTATGGCCATATTATAAAATGTGGGGACGATTAATGGAGAACTGGTAAAATTGGAGTTTTCGGTTTTCAAGGAGGACGTAAAGCAATAAAAACCATCGGCTCCCACCAAGAAAGGCTCGTTATTGCCAAAGGAAAGTATCTGCGGCAGATTGGACTGCAACCTATTGTATTTTTCAACTCTTGGGTATTGAAAATTGGTCACTCTTCTTTCAAAAACATTTTTATATAGCGGATGGTCAAATGAAATGGAGGTTATATCAGCTCTATTTGGCACACCAGCAGTAAACCTTGTATTGGAAAACTCTGAAAGAAAATCATTGTAAGATGTCAATTCACTTTCTTCAGAGGGTATCACCACTATGGTTCCGCCATCATTTTTAAAGGAAAGAAGAATTTGTTGAAGGCTGTTGGAGACAGACCTCAAATTATCCAAAATCACCGTGTTTTGTTCATCAATACTACTGTAGTCCAATTGGTCCAAAGGAACTTTTCTGAAATCAAAATCATCATCAGTATATAAGCGTTTCAAATAATCACTGTTTGAGTTGCTTATGGCCAAAACCTTTACTTTTTCCTTGCGGTCGATATTAAAATAAAACCGATTGTCGTATCCCAGACCATTATCAACAATTACCAGCCTTCCATTGATTTCATCAGTGTTGGGAATGGAAAAAATCACTTCAGATACGCCCGTTGCAGAAAACTTGGCGGCAGATTTTGCAATAAGCGAAGAACCATTATAAAGGGAAATGGGCAATGCATCATCCTGTACCCCTCCAGATAAAAGCACAGTTAAATTGGACTGTTCTGGAAAATCGTCATCCAAATAAATGGAGTCTATGGAAACATTCGACATGTTGGGTGAGCGAACAGGTACATAATAGGAATTTATGGTTGAATCCAATGTGGTCCCGTTTGAAGCCATGCGCTGCTGAAAATCCGAAATAATCAGAAGATTTTTTACAGTACCGCTGGACTTTGAAAATAAAGTATTGGCCTTTAGTTGAATATCATCCAGATCCAACTGTTTGTGGGAATACGAGAGAGAGAGTAATTGGTTTTGCACGTCTTTAAGGTTAACATCCCTAAAAGATTGTTCATTGGTAAAGAGGCTGAAAACCGTCTCCCCGTCAATATTTCTGATCAAGTCTTGAACTGATTTCTCCAAAAGGGATACCCCGTTGTTCTTGGCCTGCATGCTGAAGGAATTGTCCAAATAGATTACCGTTTCCTTTTCTTGCAAAGCCGTTGCAGTGGAAGAAAAAGGTTGGGCAAAGGCAATGATGAGTGAAGCGAGCAACAGCAATCGAGTAGCCAGTAAAAGCCACTTTTTAAGTGTATTGCTTTTTCGGGACTCCGCCACCACTTTCTGAAGCATGGCCACATTGGTGAAAGGAGTTTTCTTGAACCGCCTTAATTGAAACAAATGGATTAAAACGGGAATGATGAGAAGAAATAGGGCCCAAAGGATTTCTGGATGTTTAAACTGCATTCCCAATGTTGATTGAACAAATATAGGGATTAAAATAGTGAAGCTTCTTAAATTTTTCTGTTAAGGGAATGGTAAGACAGCAGCCATTAGCAAAAGAAGAAATAATCCTTCATGGGTAAATGCCCAAACTTGGAAAAGTAACCCTTAATTTCCTTTTGGGCCGTCTCATTGGCTACAGTAACTATGCTTTGAGGAGTGTTCAAACGTTCTAAAAATTTAAAATGAACCAATTCCTTGCCGTAGATTTTTTTTCCAATTTTCTTTGGATTGTCACACAGCCAGATAAAGTCAATTTTTTGCTTTAAAAGAGTTTTGGCAATGGACTTTCCTTTAAACCCAGCACCCCATATAACCAAAGGGCGTTCTGCGTTGTGGTCCAACTTTAAGAAGTAGTGTAGTTTAATGTCCAAAAAGTAGTTTTGTGCATAATGCTCATGGTTTCGGGAAGTTCGGGTGTCGTAATCACGCCATAAATGGAGCACCTCCTTGCATGGAATGATTTTTAAGTTCTTTTCATAAAATCGAAAAGTAAGATCATAATCCTCTGGATATCGGTTGGGGCGAAATGCACCACAGGTTTCAAAATCCTCCCGATAGACCATCCAACAGGGTGAAGGGATGACACATTCTTTATAAATCTCACTGTAATTGGAACCCGTGGTCGTCAATTGGTTGAGCCAGGTTTCATACCGTTCGTAGCCGTTACTGATGCCTCGGTCTGAAAAATACTTCACTTGCCCAACAGCAGCATGCCCTTTTCCCGATTTTAAAAGTGATTGCACCATGACCTTTAAACGGTGGGGTTTCATGATATCATCTGAATCCATTCGGGTCACCAATTCTCCTGAACTTTCTGCATATGCAGCACGCAAAGCGGGAATAATGCCATTTCCTGAATTGTTGAATACCTTTATTCTGGAGTCTTTTTGTACATAGGAATTTAATAATTCCAAACTCGTATCTGTTGAATGGTCATTTACGGCAAGAACTTCCCAATTGGGATATGTCTGTGCTAGGATGGAATCCAGACATTCGGGAAGAAAATGTGCGGTATCCTTGAAGGGTATTAGAATGCTTACCTTGGGATTTTGCATATTGCAAAGAAACTAAATCCAAAGGCAAATACATTACATCAATCAAAAGGAAGAAAATCTGGCGGGATATAATTCGCTTTTGCCTTTTCATGGGTAAGCGCTTCAGGGGTATAATGTTGTTCAAGAAATTTTCTGAAAGCCATTTTTAATTGTGGAAACGCTTCGATAAAATCAAAGAAACTGGTGGCTTCTGATTTTTTAATGAAATGATTTACCACTTTTACGGAGGCTACGGTCAATGTTGTGTGAAATTTATCTCCATTGCCATACACGATGTCAAAATGTTCAATGGCTGAACAGGTCTTTTCAATTGCCTTCTGTTCTCCATAGCTTTGAAGATAAATCCATGCCAATCTAAGATGTGCTTCATGGTTGAAGAGTTTTGGGTTTAACACCGCTTTTTCAAACGCTTCAATGAATTCGATATCACTAAATTGGGAATGATGGGTATGCTCTTTGGCATACCATGGATTTGGATTTGTACAAGACATGGTATTTTATTTATGATACAGCTTTGGGCAGCAAGACTCAGTGGTATACTATTTCCGATCGGGGAATGAAAAAAAATGCCACAGGAAATCTACATCAAATGAAATTACCTGTGGCGATATGTTCAGAAGATTACGCTTTTTCTGAAACGTCTTTAAAGGTTAGCATTTCCCAAACCCTTTTAGAAGCTCCATTGTAAAAACCAGTCTCATTTGTATAGCCTTTTGGATTGTTGAAGGTTCCAAAAATGATATCGAAAAGGGATATATCCGAATAATTATACGCATGGATCCCTTTGGCGTGGTGAATGGTATGGGCCTCTGGTCTTTGCACTATATATCCTATCCATCTAGGGGTCTTGATATTGGCATGTTGAAAAATGGCCAAAAAGGTGGTAATCAGAATAAAAAGTGTTGCAGCTTCTGGAGTAAATCCGGCAACGACCACCAAACAAAGACTTCCCAATAGTGAAAAACCAATCATGTCCATTGGGCTAAAATAAAAAGCCCCGTAACTGTCCATACGTTCCGCGCTATGGTGCATCTGATGGAAAATTTTCCATAAAGTGTCATTCTTATGCATGGCATAGTGCCAAACGTACAGTCCAAATTCGTAAATCATGATTGCAACAAAAGCACCCCAACCAGCCCCGAGAGCCGTTAGGTCAAATATTTGGTAATCCACCAAGTAGGTATCCCAAATCAATGGAAAATACGTAGATAGATAAAAAAACACCCCGAAGGAGGCTAACCCTCGCAGTTTCCAATTCTTGATTTTTGGTAACTCCCGTGCCGGAAATAGGGCTTCCCAAAGCATCAATACGCCGTACATGCCCAACACAATCAGGGAGATAGGGTCTATGAGCACCTCCCACGGATTGGGCAAACTTTTAATAATCTCAAACATCTTTTCTAGTTTTAATGTGTTGTTCACCCTTATAGGCATAAGTTTTCGCCTTACATTGTAAGGAAAGTGTCTTAAGGATCTTTAGGTGATCCACTCATGTGGTGTTTCCGGCTCGTAACTACAACAGGTTCCCGTCTTTATGGAGTTGGTCAAATGCTTTGCCAATTGTGGATGTACCTTTTCAATTTTCTTGATGGAACTCCTTACCCGCCACGTTACGGCAGCCCTTGCCTTTTCAATGGAAGAGCCCGTTTTTCGTATTTTGTTGTCCAACCCGGTGACTTGGGAGAGGTGCTCTATTAAAGCATCGTATTCTTCTTTTAACTCATCGGCCTTTTGGGCCAATCCCATTTCTTCGGCGTCGCAGATATTTATTTTTAAGGACCTTATTTTATCTTTATACGCTTTCATGGCCCGATCATCAATCATTGAAGTGCCGCTAGTCTCAAGGACTATACCCATGAGTTCGGCACAGTGCACCTGTTCTTCTGGTTTTTCCAGTAGCTTGACAATATCATGCAATCCTTTGGAGTCTTTTATGGTAACAGATTGGTT
>JAUICT010000119.1 GCA_030429325.1 Bacteroidia bacterium | reverse complement strand
GAATTGTATTTGACCGATGGACCCTTTGAATCGCCGCAGAACTTTAACCGAATCAATATTTTGGGAAGATACCGCTATGCTTTGCCCGGTGAGCAGGAGTTGCTGTTGACGGCCTCACACTTTTCCAGCAAATGGGATGCTTCGGGTCAAATACCACAACGTGCCGTTGACCAAGGGTTGATCAGTCGTTTTGGTGCTATTGATGATACCGAGGGTGGGCAAACGAGCCGAACCAACTTTGTTTTGAATCACACCAAGAATCTTGGAACAGGAAAATCCCTAAACACCATGGCTTTTGTGTCCCATTACAACTTTGAGCTGTATTCCAACTTTACCTTTTTCTTGGAAGACCCTGTGAACGGAGATCAGATAAAACAGTTTGAAGACCGAATGCTGGCAGGTGCCAAGACAATTTTTCAAAACAATTCGGCCGGTTTGGGTGAAATGGGGTTCAAATACAACGCCGGTATTGGTTTTCGATATGATAATGTAGATGACAATCAATTATCCCGAACCTTGAACCGTCAAGAATTGCTGGAACGTTTGGCCTTTGGCGATGTGGACGAGGTAAATGGCTACGCATTTGCTGGAGCTGAGTTCAAATCTGGAAAATTTACTTTTGAGCCAGCCCTGCGATTGGATTATTTTAGGTTTGATTATGTTGACAACCTAAGCGAGCTGTATGATAGTAAAAGTGAGGAAAAAGTAGCTTTCAGCCCAAAATTCAATACCATGTATAGCCCGACCGAAAACACGCAAATTTTCCTAAAAACGGGAATTGGCTTTCATTCCAACGATACTAGAGTGGTAGTTGCCAATGGGGGTGAGGACATTTTACCGGCCGCCTACGGAGTGGATTTGGGAACCATTATAAAACCAGCTGACAAATTGGTTTTGAATGCTACTTTGTGGACCTTGTTCCTGGATCAAGAGTTTGTATATGTTGGTGATGCGGCCATAGTGGAACCCAGTGGAAAAACCAGACGGATGGGGATTGAGGTAGGAGCCCGTTACCAACCTTTGGATTGGCTTTATCTGTATTCTAATGCCAATTATACCCATGCTCGAAGCACCGAGGAGGCCGATGGTGAAGATTATATTCCACTGGCTCCCGACTTTACCATGGTAGGTGGACTTACTTTGGGTAATAATAACGAAGGGTTCTCCGGTGGAATCAATTATCGATATATTGATGATAGACCGGCCAACGAGGACAATTCAATTGTAGCCGAAGGCTATTTTGTTACCGATGCCACGTTGAATTATACCTTGAAGAATTGGACTTTTGGCTTGATTGCGGAAAATCTGTTTGACACCGAATGGAACGAAACGCAATTTGCCACCGAAAGCCGTTTGTTCAATGAACCCAACTCGTTTGAGGAGATTCATTTTACACCAGGCACACCTTTTTATTTACGGGGAAAGGTTACCGTAACGTTCTAAATAAATTGATGTCAACAATTGTCGCCTCGAGTCTTTCGACTGCGCTCAAGATGAACTTAAGTCGAGAGGTGCTTTTAATTTGTGACTTCTGAATTGGTCTCGCATCTCGACTGCGCTCGATATGACAGCTCGACCTTAAACCGTTAAAGCAAAGTAGAACAAATCTAATGACATAAATAATTATCCGTCAGTAAACACCACTGGCGGATTTTTTATTTTTTTCAACTAAAAAATTAGTTTAAACTAAATATTTAGTTATATTAGCAATGTCATTTCGAACTGAGCGTGGCGAAAGTGAGAAATCTCAGACCATTTTCGAATTGTCAGAATGAGTGGAGTTGAAGTGTAGATGAGCCAATTTTGTTTAAAAAGTTCCACTTCAATTAAGAGTTAATTAATGGATTCCCGATTTCTCGGGAATGACAAAAACATATCAAAATGAAACAACTCACCAAGGCGGAAGAAGAAGTCATGCAGCTTTTATGGCAATTAAAAAAAGCCAATGTTGCTGCCATTTTAGAAGAATTGCCTGAACCCAAACCGGCTTATAACACGGTTTCCACCATTGTTCGGATTTTGGAGGATAAGGGTTTTGTTTCCCATGAAAAAGTAGGGAAGGGACATGTATATTTTCCATTGGTCCAGAAATCGGAGTACAGCAACCAGAGCCTCAATAAACTTATGGATGGGTATTTCCAAGGATCATTTAGCAGTATGGTGTCCTTTTTTATGAAGAAGAACGACATCAGCCTAAAGGAACTCGAAGACATCATGAAGAACATTAAAGACGAGGAAAAATGATCACCTACATTTTAGAATCTTTGGCTTTTCAATTGGTCTTTTTGTTGACCTACGACCTTTTTCTAAAGAAAGAAACCTTCTTTCAATGGAACAGGGTATATCTTTTGGTCACTTTTGTTCTATCCTTGGTGCTGCCATGGGTCAAGATAGAGGCGTTTAAAACGACCATGCCGCATGAGTTAGCCGAAATCCCGGTCTTTATGTACCAACTGGATGGGGTGGTATTGGGAGTGGAAAGCGCAACCCGGTTTTGGGAAGTGTTGCCATGGTACTATTGGATAATGGGATTGGGCAGCATCATCGCTGCTTGTTGGTTGGCACATAAACTGTTTCGGATCGGAAAGCTGAAAAGGGACGGGGTTGTGGAGCATCACCCGGATTTTACCAAGATTACGGTAAAAGAAAGCGTATTGGCCTTTTCATTTTTCAGGAACATTTTCTTGGGTGGAAATATTGAAAAAGAGAAGGAAGTCCGCATTATTGTCCATGAACTGGTCCATATCAAACAATGGCATTCCCTAGATCTTCTCTTTTTTGAGTTGGCCCGAATCGCTTTTTGGTTCAACCCTTTGGTCTATGTGTACCAAAACCGAATGGCAGAACTGCACGAATTCATTGCCGATTCAAAAGCGGTGAAGCATCATAAAAAAGCGCATTTTCAAATGCTGTTGTCCGAAGCGTTCCAAACACAGAACATCAGCTTTGTCAATCAATTTTTTAATCAATCATTAATCAAAAAACGAATAGTCATGTTACAAAAAAAGAAATCAAAAGCCATTTGGCAGCTTAAGTATGTGGTATTGCTCCCCCTTGTTTTGGGTATATTGGTGTACACTTCATGTGAAAAGGATTCCAATTTAGGAACATCAACACCGAATGAACTTTCTTTAGAGGAACGGTTGACCAACCTAAATGAAGAAATAGAAAACAAAGATTCCCTAACAAAGAGTGAACAAGATCAAATTGCAAAAATGGCTCAAGTCATGGTGAAAAGATTGAATGAGTCAGCAAAAAATGTTAATGATTGGAATGTTCAAGCAGGTCTAAATATCTCCGAAGATGTTCAAGTTCCTTTTGCCTTTATTGAAGAAGCTCCTATTTTTCCAGGATGTGAAGATGCTGCGGACAAAAGAGCTTGTTTTGTGGAAAATGTGGAAAAGCATATCCGAAAGCACTTCAATTACCCCAAAGAAGCCCTAGAGATGGGAATTCAGGGGAGGGTCAGTTTAATTTTTGTCATTGATGCCAATGGGGCCATTACGGATATCAGAAGCAGGGGCCCCCATGAATTGTTGGAGGCGGAAGCGGAACGGATCATAAAACGATTGCCGGTTATGCAGCCTGGAAAGCAGAAAGGGAGAGTGGTAGGTGTTCCTTTCTCCATACCTATAAGCTTTAAACTTCAGTAGTCGTAATAGTTGGAAGTAGGGAGGCCTGAAACATTTTCAGGCCTCTTTGCTTTTACCATTCTTCGGTAAAAAGTCGTAATTTCAGCCAAATTCTCGGGGCTGTTATGCAGAAGTACATGTTGTTATCCTTTTTTGGTTTGCTGGTTTCCTGTGAACTCTTTATGTCCAAGGAAGAACAGACCCAGAAAGTGGTCAATGAAAAACTACTGGCCATAGACTGGAACGATGTGGACCAATACCCGCTTTTTGAAGATTGTGACGAAATGGCCACAAAACCTGTCCAACGGGATTGCTTTCAAAGTGTAATGTTGGACTATTTTTCCGAAGCGCTCTCCGGTTTGGAATTTCAGGTGGATAATGATATGAACGATACGGTATACATTGATTTTCTCATTGATGAACATGGTTTTATCTCCGTTTTGAAGGTGGAGGAAAGGAACACCGTGCTCAATGAAATATCGGATTTTAACTTACGGGTCTCCGAACGCTTGAACGATTTGACCACCGTGGCACCGGCCCTAAAACAGGGAAATCCTGTTGGTCTTCGATTTAGGCTACCTTTGGTACTAAATACCCAATAACGATTTGGCAACAGAAAAAATCATTTTAGGGATAGACCCGGGAACCACCATCATGGGGTTTGGGATCATCAAGGTCATCAATAAGCAGATGCACTTTGTGCAGATGAACGAGTTGATGCTCAAAAAATACGATGACCCCTACACCAAACTCAAACTGATTTTTGAACGCACCTTGGAACTCATCGATACCTACCACCCCGATGAAATAGCCATTGAAGCTCCTTTTTATGGGAAGAATGTACAGTCCATGCTTAAATTGGGAAGAGCACAAGGTGTAGCCATGGCGGCTGGACTCTCCAGACAGATTCCCATAACCGAGTATATGCCCAAAAAAATTAAAATGGCCATTACGGGCAACGGAAACGCTAGTAAGGAGCAAGTAGCGCGAATGCTTCAAAGTGTCTTAAAATTGAAATCACTTCCCAAAAATCTGGATAGTACCGATGGTCTGGCCGCGGCTGTCTGTCATTTCTACAATGAGGGCAGGGTAGAAGTTGGGAAAAGCTATTCGGGATGGGAGGCTTTTGTGAAGCAAAATGAATCCAGAATTAAAAAATAGGTTGTTCAATAAACAATGACCAATAAACAATGACCAATAAACAATTAGCAATTAACAATATCCAATTACCCAAATGAACCTACTTTATGAGAAACGAAAATCCTTTATTGGAAAAATCTTATGATTTTGCTTTGGAAACGGTCAGTTTATATAAGCAAATAGTGGCATCAAAAAAAGAATTTGTGCTATCCAAACAAATGCTGCGTTCAGGAACATCCATTGGAGCAAATATCACTGAAGCCAATGGGGCCATTTCAACGGCCGACTTTTCAGCCAAGGTTTCCATAGCATACAAAGAAAGTTTGGAAGTGAAATATTGGTTGTCACTTTTAAAAGATTCAGGCTATGTGGCCAAAGGAATTGCCAATACATTGATTGCCCAGGCCGATGAACTTTCCAAAATCATGTTCTCCATCCTAAAAACCACCAAAAGGGTTAAATGATCATTGTAAATTGCTAATTGTTAATTGTCCATTGAATGAGCGGTATTTATATCCACATCCCGTTTTGTAAACAAGCATGCCATTACTGTGATTTCCATTTTTCCACACAATTGGGAAAAAAGGAAGCTATGGTACAGGCCATTGCCAAGGAATTGGTGTTGCGGAAATCGGAGGTCGATGATGTGGTGGAGACCATCTATTTTGGAGGCGGTACCCCCTCGGTGCTTTCCAATGAAGAGATTGAATTTCTGATCCAAACCGTATATGACCATTACAAAGTAATGGGCCGCCCTGAAATCACCTTGGAAGCCAATCCAGATGATTTGGTGTCATCTCGAGCGCAGTCGAGAGATTTCTTTTCAACATATAAAAAGTCGGGGGTCAATCGCCTCAGCATCGGCATACAATCTTTTTTTGATGAAGACCTGAAACTGATGAACCGGGCCCACAATGCCTCCGAAGCCGAAAAATGCATTCAAGAGGCCACTGAATATTTTGACAACATCACCATTGATTTGATTTACGGCATCCCGGGAATGGATAACAAAAGATGGAAAGCAAACGTCCAAAAAGCTCTCGATTTTGGATTGCCACATATCTCCAGCTATGCCTTAACGGTGGAACCACGAACGGCACTCCAAAAGTTTATTGAGAAAGGGGTGGTGCCCAATGTAGACGACGAACAGGCCCAAGAACAGTTTTATATCCTGGTGGATATGTTGGAAGCCCATGGTTTTGTGAACTATGAAATCTCCAATTTTGGTAAACCCGAATACTTTTCCAAAAACAATACGGCTTATTGGTTGGGTAAAAAATATGTAGGAGTAGGACCCTCCGCGCATTCGTTTGATGGCAAAAACCGCAGTTGGAACATCCGCAACAATCCCACCTACATTAAAAAAATTATTGAAGGGGTTTTGCCTATGGAAATTGAGACCCTTTCCGGAGCAGATAGGTACAACGAGGCCGTGATGACAGGTCTACGCACCATTTGGGGTGTTTCTTTGGAGAAAATTGAAAAAGAATTCGGGCCTGACTACTTGGACTACCTAAACCTACAAGCCCAAAAATATGTAGCTCAAGGATTGTTACAATTCGCATACGGCAAACTGTTGGCCACCAAAAAAGGAAAGTTTTTGGTGGATGGGATAGCGAGTGATTTGTTTTTTGTTAGGTAACGGTATCCAGTTCAATCCCAACAATTAGGTGAGGTGCACTTATCGGTTTGTATAACAAACGTTACATCCCGAAGGGTGGTATGATTTGTTATACA
The DNA here is from genome assembly GCA_030429325.1 of Bacteroidia bacterium. Lineage (GTDB taxonomy): Bacteria > Bacteroidota > Bacteroidia > Flavobacteriales > Flavobacteriaceae > Flagellimonas. The sequence goes on along the minus strand of JAUICT010000119.1, from coordinate 145 downwards.
GTGTTGTGAGTAGTTTTTAATCCAATTTCATTCCACCAACTAATTCTATATTTTCCCCTTTACCTTCTTGTTCGACTGTTACTTTAGACATAAAAGTAAACCAATCATAACTATTAGGCTCTTTAAGTTCGTCTTCTTCTAATTC
>JAUICT010000118.1 GCA_030429325.1 Bacteroidia bacterium | reverse complement strand
TTTAGGGGAATGACCATTGTATTGATGAGACTGGTGAACACCCCGGGTACTTGGGGCCATGTGTATGCCCCTCTGTTACATGCGGAATGGCATGGGTACACACCAACAGATTTGGTGTTCCCATTTTTCCTTTTCATTGTGGGCACCTCCATTGCGCTGGCCTATCAAAATAAAAAGACAGATTCCAGCACCTACAAAAAGATTGCTATCCGAAGTTTAAAATTGATAGGATTGGGTCTCTTCTTAGGAGCTTTCACATTGACTTTTCCTTTCTTCAAGGATTTTGAAAACATTCGGTTTCCTGGGGTTTTACAACGAATCGGGGTAGTGTTTTTCTTTGCTTCCATCCTGTTTATCAATTTGGACTGGAAAAAACTCGTTGCCGTTTCAGGGATCTTGTTGATTGGGTATTGGTTGCTCATGGTTTTTGTCCCTGTTCAAGGGGTGGCATCCACCTTGGAGAGGGCACCGAACAACTTGGCCAACTATATTGACCTAAACGTATTAGGCTCGCACATGTGGAAAGCCGATTATGATCCTGAAGGTCTTTTAAGCACCCTTCCGGCCATAGTAAGTTCGTTGTTGGGTATTTTCACAGGGTTGATATTGACCTCAAAGCAAGAGAAGAAAACCACAATTTTGTTCGGTTTGGGAGGTGCATTTTTAATTCTGGGCCATGTTTGGGATTTGGTATTCCCCATCAACAAGGCATTATGGACCAGTAGCTTTGTCTTGGTAACAGCAGGTTGGGCCAACATCGTATTGGCGATTATTTATCACCTCACCGATGTCAAAGGAATAAAATTCGGAAGTATCTTTAAATACGCCGGGGCCAATGCCATAGTGGTGTATTTCTTGTCCAGTTTTATCAGCAAGCTGTTTGGAATGATTAAGGTAGGCGATGGCAATTCCCTGCATGGGTGGTTGTTCCAGACCATTTATGTGCACGATTTTATGTCCATGAAACTATCTTCCCTGCTGTATGGTTTAACGGTAGTGGCCTTTTATTGCCTGTTGGCCTACGTATTGTACAAGCGGAAGATTTTTATAAAAGTATAGGAAGATGTTCCTTCGACATTATTGTCGAAGTTCCATCAAACGGGCCACATACTTTCCAACCACATCGAACTCTAGGTTCACCGATGTACCTATTATATAGGTATTGAATCGGGTGTGTTCAAAAGTATAGGGAATGATGGCTACGCTAAAGCCGTCTTTTTTGGAATCAACCACGGTCAAACTTACACCGTCCACGGTAATGGAACCTTTTTCAATGGTTACATTGCTCAATCCGGAATCGTATTGAAACCCAAAGACCCAACTCCCGTCTTTTTGTTCTATGGAAATGCATTGTGCAGTTTGGTCCACATGCCCCTGAACAATATGGCCGTCCAATCGAGCTCCCAACACCATAGCGCGTTCCAGGTTTACCACATCGCCAGTCTTTAAGTCGCCTATATTGCTCTTGATCAAGGTCTCTTCAATGGCGGTCACGGTGTATAAGTCATTTTTTATGGCCACCACGGTAAGGCATACCCCATTGTGCGAAACGCTTTGGTCTATCTTTAGTTCCGATGTAATATTGGAGGACAGGGTAATGTGCAAATTGCCCCCTTCTTTTTCAAGCTGTTCAACTTTCCCCAAAGTCTCTATGATACCTGTGAACATGTGTCTTATTAATTGACTAATTTTGTAATGCAAAAGTAGCCATATCGGCAGTGATTATATGAAGGAAAATCAAAAAATAAAACTGGGGATTTCCATTGGGGACCTAAATGGAATTGGGTGTGAAGTTGCCCTAAAAACATTTGAAGACCCACGGATGATGGACTTCTGTACCCCAATAATTTTTGCATCGAACAAAACCGTTTCCCAACAGAAATCGGATTTGGGAATCGATATAACGTTCAATGGGGTTAGGGAGGCGTCCCAAGCTGTGGAAGGAAAGATCAATATTGTAAATGTTTGGAAAGAAGTCCCGAAAATTGAATTCGGACAGGCCACACAAGAGGGAGGCAGCTATGCCATTAAATCGCTTCGGGCCGCGGTTTCCGCTTTGAAGGATGGAAACATAGACGTTTTGGTAACGGCGCCCATCAACAAGAACAACATACAATCCGAAGATTTTAAATTTCCAGGCCATACCGATTATCTGGCCCAAGAATTGAACGGGGAAAGCCTAATGTTCATGGTGGCCGACACCCTTCGGGTGGGGTTGCTCACGGACCACATTGCCGTTAAGGATGTGGCTCAGGCCATAACCCCCAGTTTGGTGAGGCATAAGATAGCCACTATGGAAAAATCCCTAAAAATGGATTTTGGAATCCGTAAGCCAAAAATTGCTTTGTTGGGCATAAATCCGCATAGCGGGGACAACGGTACTATTGGCGAAGAGGACGACAAAATTTTGAAGCCGGTGATCAAAGAGCTGTTCAACAAGGGAACCTTAGTGTATGGCCCTTATTCGGCAGACAGCTTTTTCGGTTCGGACAACCATAAGAATTTTGATGCCATTTTAGCGGCCTATCACGATCAAGGGCTTATTCCCTTTAAAACCCTTTCCTTTGGAAAAGGGGTAAACTATACCGCGGGGCTTGATAAGGTTAGGACATCACCGGATCATGGCACGGCCTATGAAATTGCCGGAAAAGGACAAGCGGACAACAGTTCTTTTAAAGAAGCGGTTTTTATGGCCATTGAAGTATTTAAGAACCGTACGGAGTATATGGAATTGAGCAAAAACCCACTGAAAAAACAAAAGACCAAGCGTGCGAGCTAAAAAAGTTCCACAAAGATGGATATTTGTTGGTGTTGGAATTGCAGTTTTATAAATAAGTAGTATCTTTGCACCCGCCTTTAGAGGCTGGTACACAAACCTTAAGTGTAGAAACAATGAAGCTGAAGGAGTTTTTTATCCCATTTTCAGGCTTGAAGTTGGGAAAACACGAATTTGTGTACGAGATTGACAATGCGTTCTTTGAATCTTTTGAATACCAAGAATTTAACGGGGCTTCCGTGCAGGTGACCGCCATATTGGAAAAGATGAGCAATATGATGGAATTGGAAATCGAGGCCGAGGGAACAGTGAATGTGGATTGTGACATGACCGGCGAACCCTTTGACCAACCCATCCATTCAGATTTGCACTTGGTCATCAAGTTTGGGGAAGAGTACAATGATGAAGATGATGAAATTTTGATCATTCCCCATGGCGAGTACCAAATCAACATTGCACAGTACATCTATGAGATGTTGGTGCTGGCCGTCCCTCAAAAAAGAGTACACCCCGGTGTATTGGACGGAACGTTGAAATCGGAAATCTTGGACAAGCTGGAAGAATTGCAGCCAAAAGAAGAAAAGAAACCATCAGAAAAAACAGATCCCAGATGGGATGATTTAAAAAAGTTACTAACGGACAAATAGGTTTATAATGGCACATCCTAAAAGAAAGACATCAAAGACCAGAAGGGACAAAAGAAGAACCCACTACAAAGCGGTAGCCCCTACAATTGCCAAAGATTCCGTAACAGGAGAAATGCACTTGTACCACAGAGCACACTGGCATGAAGGCAAACTGTACTACAGAGGTCAAGTATTGATTGACAAAACAGAGGAAGAAACTGCTGCCTAATGGCAAATCCCTCAAAATAAACCAACTCCCGTTCCAAACTAGCGGGAGTTTTTTTATGGACTGAAGTTAATTTCAAAAACGACCCTGTTTTGATAAAAAAGTCATATAAAATGACTAATTTTCACCTCTTCTGGGTCAAACTTTAATGTTTTTGACAAAAAGAGACGCTAAAATGAATAAAACAACAGCAGCGATTACAGCTGTGGGAGGATATGTTCCCGATTTCGTGCTATCCAACAAAGTGTTGGAAACCATGGTAGATACCAATGATGAATGGATAACCACAAGAACCGGAATCAAAGAACGGAGAATATTAAAGGAAGAGAACGCCGGAACTTCGTACATGGCCATAAAGGCCGCCGAAGACCTTATTAAAAAAGGAAATGTAGACCCTTCGGAGATTGATTTTGTATTGGTGGCCACAGCCACTCCCGATCTTCCCGTTGCGTCGACTGCGGCATATGTAGCTTCGGAAATAGGGGCCGTAAATGCCTTCGCGTATGACTTACAGGCTGCATGCTCCAGTTTTTTGTATGGAATGTCAACTGCGGCCAGTTATATTGAATCAGGAAAATACAAGAAAGTTTTGGTGATCGGGGCTGATAAGATGTCATCGATCATTGATTATACCGATCGGACCACCTGTATTATCTTTGGCGATGGTGCCGGGGCCGTACTCTTTGAACCCAATGAGGAAGGGCTTGGGGTACAGGACGAGTATTTGAGATCGGATGGAATTGGACGCCAGTTCTTGAAAATTGATGCAGGAGGCTCTATCTTGCCTGCGTCCGAAGAAACGGTGAAGAACAAACAACATTATGTATACCAAGATGGGAAATCCGTTTTTAAATTTGCGGTTTCCAACATGGCCGAGGTGTCCGCACTGATCATGGAGCGGAACAATCTTACCCATGAGGACGTACAGTGGTTGGTGCCCCATCAGGCCAATAAACGTATCATAGATGCCACGGCCAATAGAATGGGAGTGGATTCCGAAAAGGTGATGATCAATATCCACCGCTACGGAAACACAACATCGGCAACCTTGCCATTGTTGTTGTTCGATTATGAAAAACAACTGAAAAAAGGAGACAATTTAATTTTTGCCGCCTTTGGAGGAGGCTTCACATGGGGCTCCATTTACTTAAAATGGGCCTATAATTCTTAAATAGCACAACTAACAAAATCATATTCCATGGACATTAAGGAAATTCAAAGTTTAATCAAGTTTGTGGCCAAATCGGGTGCCAGCGAGGTGAAGTTGGAGATGGAAGACATTAAGATCACCATCCGAACCGGCAGCACAAGCTCAAGTACCCCAGAGACAACCATTGTACAGCAAATTCCCGTTGCCCAAGCACCTGCCGCTCCAGTGGCTGCTCCAGCTGCTCAAGAAACCACGGCGCCTGCAGCAGAATCTGCTCCTAAATCCGATGACTCCAAATACATCACCATTAAATCACCTATCATAGGAACGTTCTACAGGAAACCTTCTCCCGATAAACCTGCCTTTGTTGAGGTGGGCAGCACCATTAGCCAAGGAGATGTGCTCTGTGTGATCGAAGCCATGAAATTGTTCAACGATATAGAATCCGAAGTTTCCGGAAAAATCGTCAAGGTATTGGTTGATGACTCCTCACCGGTGGAATTTGATCAGCCATTGTTTTTGGTAGATCCATCGTAGTGAATTTTAAATGCTAAATTTTAATCACCTTAACAAGGAGGATTAAAGTCATTTAAAATTTAGAATTCAGAATTTAAGATTGTGTTCTATGTTTAAAAAAATATTGATTGCAAATAGGGGAGAAATTGCACTGCGGATTATCCGTACTTGCAAGGAAATGGGAATAAAGACCGTTGCCGTATACTCTAAGGCCGATGAGGAAAGTCTCCATGTACGCTTTGCGGATGAGGCCGTTTGTATTGGTCCGGCCCCCAGCCACGAGTCCTATTTAAAAATTCCGAACATCATTGCGGCGGCAGAAATCACCAATGCTGATGCCATTCACCCCGGATACGGATTTCTTTCCGAAAATGCCAAGTTCTCAAAAATTTGTGCTGAGCACGATATCAAGTTTATTGGTGCTTCGGGGGAACAGATAGAAAAAATGGGAGACAAGGCCACGGCCAAGGAAACCATGAAAAAAGCAGGAGTTCCTACCGTTCCTGGATCGGATGGATTACTCAAGGATGTAGACCATGCCAGAAAAGAGGCCAAAAAAATGGGGTATCCCGTTATGATCAAGGCTACTGCCGGTGGTGGAGGAAAGGGAATGCGTGCCATTTGGTCCGAGGACGAAATGGAAAGGAATTTTGAAAGCGCCGTGAAAGAAGCCACTGCAGCTTTTGGCAATGGCGGAATGTACATGGAAAAGCTCATTGAGGAGCCACGACATATTGAAATTCAAGTTGTGGGCGACCAATATGGAAAGGCATGTCACCTTTCAGAAAGGGATTGTTCGGTACAACGTAGACACCAAAAACTGACCGAGGAGACGCCGTCACCTTTTATGACGGATTCCCTAAGGGAAGATATGGGTAAAGCTGCAGTGAAAGCTGCTGAATATATTAAATACGAAGGAGCGGGAACTGTGGAGTTTTTGGTGGACAAGCACCGAAACTTCTACTTCATGGAGATGAACACCCGTATCCAGGTGGAGCACCCCATTACAGAACAGGTGGTGGATTATGATTTGATCCGGGAGCAGATTTTGGTTGCCGGGGGTGTACCCATCTCAGGGAAGAACTATTACCCAAAATTGCATTCCATTGAATGTAGGATCAATGCGGAAGATCCGTACAATGATTTTAGACCTTCGCCAGGAAAAATCACAACCCTTCATACGCCCGGTGGGCATGGGGTCCGATTGGACACCCATGTGTACAGTGGGTACATGATTCCACCGAATTACGATTCCATGATCGCTAAGTTGATTACTACGGCCCAGACTAGGGAAGAGGCCATCAACAAAATGCGTAGGGCTTTGGATGAGTTTGTGATCGAAGGTGTGAAAACCACGATTCCGTTTCACAGACAATT
>JAUICT010000117.1 GCA_030429325.1 Bacteroidia bacterium | reverse complement strand
AAGAGTTTATGGTGCGGAACACCTATATCTATCCTCCTGCCCCATCCATGCAAATCGTTGCAGATATTTTTGAGTTCACCAGTAAAAACATGCCCCGTTTTAACAGCATCAGTATTTCTGGATACCACATGCACGAAGCCGGTGCTCCTGCCGCCATGGAATTGGCCTATACCCTTTCTGACGGCATTGAATATATCCGGACAGGAATTAAGGCGGGACTGAAAATCGATGAATTTGCCCCCAGACTTTCCTTCTTTTGGGGCATTGGGATGAATCATTTCACAGAAATTGCCAAAATGAGGGCAGGTAGAATGTTGTGGGCCAAGTTGGTAGGACAGTTCAATCCCAAGAACGAAAAATCACTTATGCTGCGCACCCATAGCCAGACCAGTGGATGGAGTTTAACAGAACAAGACCCTTTCAATAATGTGGCCAGGACCACTATTGAGGCAATGGCGGCTGCTTTTGGTGGCACTCAAAGTCTTCACACCAACGCTTTGGACGAAGCCATTGCCCTACCTACTGATTTCTCGGCACGGATAGCCCGTAACACCCAAATCTACTTGCAAAAAGAAACCCATATTACCAAAACGGTAGATCCATGGGCCGGAAGTCATGTAGTTGAACAATTGACCCAAGAAATTGCCGAGGAAGCTTGGGCATTGATTCAGGAGGTTGAAAAACTTGGCGGCATGACCAAAGCCTTTGAAGCAGGTATCCCCAAAAGGCGTATTGAAGAGGCTGCTGCCAAAAAACAAGCCCGAATCGATAGCGGTCAAGATGTTATTGTTGGTGTGAACAAATACCAAATGGAGGATGAGGATGACCTTCAAATTTTGGAAGTGGACAATGCCAAAGTACGCAAACAGCAGATGGAGCGACTGGAACAAATAAAATCGACACGGGATTCCGAAGCGGTTGAAAAAGTCTTGGACAGCATTGGTGCTGCAGCCAAAAAAGCCAGTCAAAATAACCCTGACCGCAAAAATTTGTTAGCTTTAGCGGTAGAAGCGGCCAAAGTTCGCGCCACCTTGGGAGAGATCAGTGACGCCATGGAAAGTGCCTTTGGACGCTACAAAGCAAAAATCCAATCCTTTACCGGCGTGTATTCCAAAGAAATCAAAAACGACGAAAGTTTTGTCAAGGCCCGTAAAATGGCCGATGAATTTGCGATACAAGAGGGGCGAAGACCTCGGATAATGATTGCCAAAATGGGACAGGATGGCCATGATCGTGGTGCAAAAGTAGTTGCGACCGGCTATGCCGACCTAGGTTTTGATGTAGATATAAGCCCCTTGTTCCAAACCCCTTCTGAAGTGGCAAAACAGGCCGTGGAGAACGATATCCATATTTTGGGCATATCCTCTTTGGCCGGAGGGCATAAGACCTTGGTGCCAGAAGTAATACGGGAACTAAAAAAACATGAAAGGGAAGACATCATGGTCATCGTAGGCGGGGTAATCCCCAAACAAGATTACCAATACCTTCTGGACAAGGGTGCCGTAGCCATATTTGGGCCTGGCACAAAAATTGCCGATGCAGCCATTGAAATCTTAAAGATTTTGATGGACTGAACAGCCTTAATAATCTCATAAATAAAACTTTAACTTTCTTTAACGCTGATTGCCACAGTTATTCACCCACTGTTAACAAAATACATTTTTTAGCATCTTAAATAATCGTATTTTTAGCACCTAACTTACTATGAAATGGGCAAAATCATTGCTATTGCAAACCAAAAGGGCGGTGTGGGCAAAACCACTACTACGGTAAACCTTGCGGCCTCCCTTGGTGTTTTGGAAAAGAAAGTTTTACTGATTGATGCTGATCCCCAAGCCAATGCCACTTCAGGGCTTGGTATTGATGTTGATTCCGTGGAGCATGGCACATACCAACTATTGGAACATACCATGCCCGTCGAGGATGTGATTGTTCAAACCGACTCCCCGAATGTTGATTTGGTTCCGGCACACATCGACCTTGTGGCCATTGAGATTGAATTGGTGGACAAGGATAACAGGGAATATATGCTCAAAGAAGCGCTCAAAGGCCTAGGAGATCGTTATGATTTTGTGTTGATTGATTGCGCCCCGTCTTTGGGATTATTGACCCTAAACGCACTTACCGCTGCAGACTCTGTGATGATTCCCATTCAATGTGAATATTTTGCATTGGAAGGATTGGGGAAACTGTTGAACACAGTGAAAAGTGTACAGAAAATACATAACAACGATTTGGATATAGAAGGCATGTTGCTGACGATGTACGATTCAAGGCTACGCCTATCCAACCAAGTCGTGGAAGAAGTGAAAAAACACTTCGCGGATATGGTGTTCGACACCATCATACAAAGAAATGTAAGGCTCAGCGAAGCCCCAAGTTATGGTGAAAGCATTATAAAATATGATGCCAGCAGCAAAGGTGCCTCCAATTACCTTAACTTGGCCAATGAAATTTTGAAGAAAAACAAGGAGAAAGTTTAGATGGCGAAAGCAACCAAAAAACAGGCTTTGGGAAGAGGCCTGTCCGCTCTATTGAAAGATCCCGAGAACGATATTCAATCTGTTGGGGATAAAAATGCGGACAAGGTCATAGGCAATGTAGTTGAACTGGATATTGAATCCATTGAGGTGAACCCGTTTCAGCCAAGATCCAATTTTAATGATGAGGCTTTGGGAGAATTGGCCAGTTCCATTCGTGAACTTGGGATTATTCAGCCCATAACCGTTCGGAAATTGGATTTCAACAAATTCCAATTGGTTTCAGGGGAACGCAGGTTCCGTGCATCAAAACTGGTAGGGCTGGAAACTATTCCTGCCTATATCCGTATTGCCAACGACCAAGAATCCTTGGAAATGGCCTTGGTGGAAAACATCCAACGGCAAGATTTGGACCCCATCGAGATTGCCTTATCCTACCAAAGGCTGATTGATGAAATCCAGATTACCCAAGAAAAATTGAGCGATCGTGTAGGTAAAAAACGTTCCACCATCACCAATTACCTCCGCCTTCTTAAACTACACCCCATCATCCAAACCGGAATGCGGGATGGTTTTATTAGCATGGGACACGGCAGGGCCTTGATCAATATCGAGAAGAAAAAAGAGCAGATAGCCATTTATGAGAAGGTGGTTTCAGACGGTCTTTCGGTAAGGGACACTGAGCGTTTGGTAAAAACACTCAAAGAACCTTCGGGAGAGGCAAGCGAAAAGAAAACAAAGGCTTCCAAGGAAATTCCCAGTTTTGTTTCCAAAGGCATGGATGAACTCAAAGATTTTCTTTCCGCCAAGGTAGATGTTACCTCATCCCAAACCGGAAAAGGAAAAATAGTAATTCCTTTTCACTCCGAGGAAGAGTTTCAGCGTATCAAAAAATTACTTACAGGTGAATAAAGGCCTATTATTATTGTTCTTTTTTTTATTGAATCTTCAATTTGGTCTCGCCCAAGAAGAAGAGAAGAAAGAAGATATGGAACCACCCCACCCTGCCGAGATTGATTCGTTGGCCCAAAATTTGGAGGGTTCTGGTATTACCATTGAAGAAGTCACATACGAAAAGAAAGCAATAAATCCCTTGGCCCCCAGTAAAGCAGCATTCTACTCTGCAGTCCTTCCTGGATTGGGGCAGATATACAACAAGCGATACTGGAAAGCTCCCATTGTTTGGGGAGCACTGGGAACAGCCATATACACTTACTCTTTCAACAACACCGAATACAGAAGTGCTCGGAACGCTTTTAAAAGAAGACTGGCCGGGTTTACAGACGATGAGTTCTATGACCTCAATGGGGATGGCGAAGGCCCGGACGTATCAGACGAGGCGCTTCAAGATGCCCAAGAACGCACCCAGCGCAGCAGGGACCTTTCGTTGGTGATTACCCTGGTCCTGTACACCTTGAATATTATTGATGCCAACGTGGATGCGCATTTGAAACAGTATAATGTGGATGACAATCTTGTGGTTGATTTTAAACCCTATTTAGATATGAACCCTTTCACCCAGGAACCCAATTTTGGAATGGCCCTGGTCGTAAAATTCTAAATTATGAACATTGCACTCTTTGGTTATGGCAAAATGGGTAGGATGATTGAACAAATTGCCCAAGATAGAGGCCATACCATTGTCGCGAAGGTTGATGTGGATACCAAGGAAATTCCCTATCACAAAATGGATGTTGCCATAGACTTTAGTACTCCTGAGTCTGCATTTGAAAATATAACTGGGTGTTTTGAACACAAAGTACCGGTTATCTGTGGCACCACCGGTTGGTTGTCCAACTATGACCAAGCCGTCAGTATTTGCAATAAAAACCTATCAGGGTTTATATATGCCTCCAATTTTAGTTTGGGAGTGAACATTTTTTTTGAATTGAACTCGTATTTGGCCAAAATGATGTCCGGTCTAGAGCAGTACAATGTCACCATGGAAGAAATCCATCATACCCAAAAGCTTGATGCACCAAGTGGCACTGCAATTACCTTGGCGGAGGGAATCATTGCCCAGTCTGACTACAAAGGCTGGAAATTGGACCAAGAAGAAAACAATATCATACCCATTACATCCAAACGCGAGGGAATGGTACCAGGTACACATACCATATCCTATGGCAGTTCGGTAGACTCCATAGAAATTAAGCACACTGCCCATAATCGTGAAGGCTTTGCCTTGGGGGCAGTAATCGCTTCGGAATGGATTCAGGGCAAAACAGGTGTCTTTTCCATGAAAGACGTGTTAAACCTGTAATAAAAAACGTAACAAGAATAGAGACAGTTAGTCTTACAAAGAAACTTTTATATGAGCGGTACACAGTGGATCATTTTTATATTGGTCATCCAGGTCATCCATTTTTTGGGCACATGGAAACTTTATGTAAAAGCAGGGCGGAAAGCTTGGGAAGCCGCCATCCCCATTTATAATGGTGTAATCTTGATGAAAATCATCAACCGGCCTTGGTGGTGGGTATTACTATTGTTTATCCCCATTATCAACTTGTTGATGTTCCCCGTGGTCTGGGTAGAGACCATTCGAAGTTTTGGCAAGAACAGCCTATTGGACACTTGGTTGGTAATATTGACCCTTGGCTTCTACATCTACTACATAAATTATGCAGAAGACGTTACCTATATTAAAGATCGCAGCCTAAAACCAAGAACAGGTCTGGGCGAATGGGTGAGTTCCATAGTCTTTGCCATTGTGGCCGCCACCTTTGTCCACACTTACTTTTTTCAACCATACGTAATTCCTACGGGGTCCTTGGAACGCACCTTGCGGATAGGTGATTTTCTCTTTGTAAGCAAATTTCACTATGGTGCACGGATACCTATGACCACCTTGGCAGCACCCATGGTCCATGACACCCTACCCATGCTTGGAAAACGGTCCTATTTGGCCGATGTGAATCCTGAAACCTACAAGACTTCCTGGATCAACAAATTACAGCTGCCCTACATGCGCATACCGGGGTTTGAACGGGTAGAAAAGAACGACATTGTGGTGTTCAGCTTGCCTTCGGATACACTCTACCAGTTTTTCCGGGCAGAAAAAGCGGTAAAAAAACCCATAGACAAAAAATCCAACTATGTAAAGCGATGTGTGGGAACACCTGGTGATTCCTTGGCCGTTATCGATGGATTTGTATACATCAACGGTGAAAAACTGCAATTGTCAGACCGTGCAAAGCCCATGTACAATTACAACATCTATGCTCAAAACGGGGTATCCAGTAAACTGTTGGAAGAAGTGGATGCTTCGGACTATTTTAGAACATACATCGCAGGGAATTTAAACCAAAACCAATACAATGCACTTACCCCGTTTGTCTTGGGCGCCAACAGAGGTCAAGATGGCAAAATTGAATTGATTACGGAAGAAAAAGGCATTCCAACTGAAGTCATACGACAGCTTAGATTATCATTGACAGAAGAAAAACCAAGGTCCAGAATTGCCAACCTTACCGATGAAATGGTTGCGAAGCTTCAGGAAAATCCTGCCATAGACTCGGTAGTAAAACTTATTGAAGAAAAGGGTGTATACGGAGGCTCTTTCCCCCAAAAACCCAACCTGTACCCTTGGAACAGTGACAATTTTGGCCCCATCTACATCCCCAAAGCAGGAACAACGGTAGAAATCAATGCCAAAACCATTCCCCTGTACAAAAAAATCATCAGGGATTACGAACATAACGATGTAGAGGTTACCGGGCAGAAAGTGCTTATCAATGGTCAAGAAGCCAACTCCTATACATTTAAACAAGATTACTACTGGATGATGGGAGATAACCGGGACCACTCCGAGGATAGTAGGGCCTGGGGTTATGTTCCCGCAGATCATATTGTGGGCAAGCCTGTATTTTTATGGATGAGTTTTGACAATTTCAACGAGGGATTGTCCAATTGGAAGCCCCGTTGGGATCGTATCTTCACTACAGTTGGTGGAAGTGGGGAACCCGTCTCCTATTTTAAATACTTTGTGGCCCTGATTGTAGGTTGGATTCTGTTCGACTTCATAAAAAAACGAAGAAAGAAAAAGGCAGAATAAAACTTCCGCCAAAACCCTTACGTTCTTGAAAATAGTACTGCACCCATCCTATTTCCCCAGCATTGCAACCTTTTCGGTTATTGCACAGCACAATGTTATTTGGGAGGCTCATGACAATTTTCAAAAACAAACCTATAGAAACCGCTG
>JAUICT010000116.1 GCA_030429325.1 Bacteroidia bacterium | reverse complement strand
GCGTTACCCTTCTGTGTCCTTGCCAATGTTCCAATAATTGGGAAGAGGTGATAATTTGTGCTGTTTCTTTTTGTTGTTCCATTGTTTTTTCCATGATACATGATTTAGATTTTGATTGTGGATTCAAAGGTAGATGGGGGTTGTGACAGCCCTTTGTCAGTAGAAAAAACTTTAGCAAAAAAAGTGATGTTGACATACGGTTGTCATGCACTGTACGGATATTTGCCATATTCAGGACCATTCATTCCAAAAGGAATTAAGGGGTGTAGGGAATCCTGAAATAGATTTAAAACAAACTAAAATGAAATGGAAATGCTCTCCCGGCCTTGGATTGAAATCCTATCTTTGGGAGATAGCACATTCGATTATGGGAATGGATACCGTAAAACGTTTTGATAGGATTGTGGCAATTTTGATCCAACTGCAATCCAAGCGTATTGTAAAGGCACAGGAATTGTCGGATCGTTTTGATGTAAGCCTTCGTACCATATATAGGGACATTCGTACCTTGGAGGCGTCGGGTGTGCCCATTGTCAGCGAGGCAGGGGTGGGCTATTCCATTATGGAAGGGTACCGTTTGCCTCCGATAATGTTCACCCGTGAGGAAGCTGGGAGCTTTGTGGCCGCAGAAAAGCTCATGCAAAAGTTTACCGACAAATCGTTGGGAGCCTATCACGAGTCGGCCATGTTCAAGCTTAAATCGGTGTTGCGGGGAAGGGAAAAGGCATGGGTCGAAGCCTTGGAATCCCAAGTATCCATTTTGCCCGGCAAGGAACTCTTTAATGAAAAGGTACCCAACGCTTTGGAAATTCTGTTCGAGAGCATTGCAGAAAAAAAACAAGTCTTTTTGCGATATGGTGCCCTTCAGACAGAGATTCCTTCGGAACGGAAGATAGAGCCAGTAGGACTCTTCAATGAAAATGAGTTTTGGTACATTTTGGGCTACTGTCATTTACGAAAGGATTACAGGTATTTCCGAACGGATAGAATCCACAGGATTGAGCGGACACCACTTGATTTTGTATTGGAGCACGGTACTTTGGATGAATACCGTCAAAAAGAAAAGAAACCACCAAAGACAAAGGTCAGGATATTGGTCGATAAAGTGGTGGCCAGATACATACAGGGTAGCAGAAAGCACTATGGTTTTGTATCGGAAACCCAAAAAGGAGCGTTTGTAGAGATGACCTTTATGTCTGTGGATGTAGAAAATGGTTTTGCCAGATGGTATTTAATGTTTGGGGATTATGCCAAAATCTTGGAGCCAACCTCATTAAAAGAGAGGGTAATTCAGCTGTTGAAGAAAAATCAAGAAATGTTACAAGGCTGATTTCCAGTTTTTAAAATGAGCAAGAATCGGGTTTTGAAGCAAACGGAAGTCGCATACTTTTGGTTTCAAATCATACAGTTATGGAAACCCAGACAGATTACAATTACAAACGAATAGCAAAGGCCATAGATTTTATCAGGGATAACTTCAAAGAGCAACCCACCTTGAACGAAGTGGCCGAGACCGTGCATTTGAGCCCATACCACTTTCAACGTCTTTTTACGGAATGGGCAGGGGTTAGCCCCAAAAAATTCATGCAGTACATTAGTGTTGAATACGCAAAACAACTGTTGAAGGAACGACAGGCCACCTTGTTCGATACCGCTCAAGAGACGGGATTTTCCGGAACCAGCAGACTTCATGACTTGTTCATAAATATTGAGGGAATGACCCCGGGGGAGTTTAAAAATGGGGGCGAAAACCTGACCATCAATTATAGTTTTGCCGAAAGTCCGTTTGGCCCTTTATTGGTGGCATCGACCCCCAAAGGAATTTGCCATATGTCTTTTATCCACGATGAAACCATTGCATTCCAGGGGTTGAAATCAAGATTTCCCAAGGCCCAGTACCGTCAGATACTGGACAAAAACCAACAGGATGGTTTGTTCATCTTTCAAAACGATTGGGCAAAGCTGGACCAGATAAAACTCCACCTGAACGGGACCCCATTTCAACTAAAAGTATGGGAAACACTCCTTAAAATTCCTATGGGAAATCTATCTACGTACGGAAGTATTGCGCAAAAAATCAATCAACCCAAAGCGTCCAGGGCAGTGGGGACGGCCATAGGAAGTAACCCTGTTGCCTTTTTGATTCCCTGTCATAGGGTCATCCAATCCTCGGGACAGCTCGGCGGATACATGTGGGGCCCTACACGAAAGAGTGCCATAATCGGGTGGGAAGCGGCTCAAACCGAAACCTTAAAATAATTCTACAGAATCCATCAAAGATGAACCAACTTAAATCAAGAATCCATAAAGTGGACTGGTCCCTTGTGGAAGAAAGTCTACATGCCAAGGGATATGCTTTAGTGCCCAGTTTGCTAACGTCAGATGAGTGTGACGGGCTAAAAAGGCTTTACGATAAACCTAGTGGGTATCGTAAGACCGTAATTATGGAACGATACAGGTTTGGACTGGGCGAGTACAAGTATTTTGACTATCCTTTGCCCAATATGGTTCAGACCCTTCGCGAGGCCATATACCCCCATTTGGTACCTGTGGCCGACCTTTGGATGAAAGCGTTGAAAATAGAAAAGAGGTTTCCCGATACCCATCAAGAACTGGTGGAACAATGCAAGGAACAAAACCAATTGAAACCCACTCCCTTAATTCTGAAATATGGAGAAGGGGGCTTCAACACTTTGCATCAGGACCTGTATGGCGAGGTCTATTTTCCGCTTCAAGCGGTATTGTTTTTGAGTGAACCCGACGAGGATCATGAGGGTGGGGAATTTGTCTTGACCCAGCAAACACCCAGAGCCCAGTCAAAAGCAATGGTCTTGAAACCAAAAAAAGGGAGTATGGTAGTGTTCACCACCAATTTTAGACCTGTAAAAGGCCAAAAAGGATATTACAGGGCAAATATGAAACATGGGGTGAGTGAGGTGTCCATTGGCGAACGTTATACCTTGGGAATCATTTTTCACGATGCGATAAGTTGATATGCTGTACCACGCCCATCTGGAAGATTGTGAGTTATGGAAAGGCATCAAGCAACAAAAAATTGCATATGCCGGCCATAAAAAATTAAAGATTTATGGTAGCTTGAAATGTGCATCGGGCAAACGAATGAAACGGGAAAACCGTGTTTTTTTCAAAACAGAAAAAGAAGCCTTTTCTTTGGGATACAGGCCCTGTGGACATTGCATGCGGATAGCCTATAAAAAATGGAAAGATGAACTTGTTCTCCAATCAAAACGACCCTGACCAAAATTGGCTGCCCCATGATGGTATCGTAAACTATCATGGACCCATTTTGGCGTATGATGAAGCGAACACATACTACAAAAAATTGATGGAAGCCATTGCTTGGAAAAATGATGTGGCCATCATCTATGGTAAACGCATCGAGACCAAAAGAAAAGTAGCCTGGTATGGCGACTTGCCTTTTGAGTATACCTATTCCAACACCACTAAACAAGCATTGCCATGGACGCCCGAGCTTTTGGAGCTTAAAAGAATGGTGGAAGAGCATGCCCGGGAAAGTTTCAATTCGTGCTTGCTTAATCTGTACCATTCCGGGGAAGAAGGCATGGCATGGCACAGTGATGCCGAAAAAGATTTGAAAAAAGATGGCGCCATCGGCTCCTTGAGCTTTGGGGCGGAAAGAAAGTTCTCGTTCAAGCATAAAACCACAAAGGAGAAGGTTTCAATTCAATTGGAACACGGGAGTCTTTTGGTGATGAAAGGAACTACCCAGACCCATTGGCTACATCGTTTGCCTCCAACCAAAAAGGTAGGGTCTCCAAGAATCAACCTGACTTTTAGGACTATAGAGACTGTCCAACGCCACTAGTCTTTCCAATAAATATTGTAAATGTTTGTTAGGTGTAAGTCTGTAATTATGGAAAAATCCATAACTTCAAGGGAATTTTTAATACTATGGCAACATTTACACTGAACATCAACGGAAAAAAACAGGAGGTGGATGTAGACCCCTCCACTCCCATACTTTGGGTTCTGCGCGACCATTTGAATATGGTCGGCACAAAATTTGGTTGTGGCATAGCCCAGTGCGGAGCCTGTACCATTCATTTGGACGGAACAGCCACACGATCTTGCACACTGCCCGTTTCCAGTATCGGGGATAAGAAAATCACGACCATTGAAGGACTTTCTGAGAACGGGGACCATCCCGTGCAAAAAGCATGGTTGGAAGTGGACGTGCCCCAATGTGGGTATTGCCAAGCAGGGCAGATTATGACGGCATCTGCCTTATTGGAGAAGAATCCAAATCCAACAGACGAAGAAATTGAAACGGCTATGAATGGAAACATCTGCCGTTGTGGCACCTATGTCCGCATCAGAAAAGCTGTGAAAATAGCTTCAGAATCAAAATAACCCATTCAAGTCAATCTAAAAATACGACCATGACACTTGTAAAAACAAAAATAGGAAGACGATCATTCATCAGAAATACTGGTTTGGCCGGAGGAGGTCTTGTTTTGGGCTTCAATTGGTTGGCATCCTGCAAAATGACTCCTGAACAAGTCAACACCATGCCTAAAGAATGGTTTGAGCTCAATGGATTTCTCAAAGTTGGCGATAATGGTATGGTGACGATTATGTCGCCCAATCCAGAAATAGGTCAAAATGTAAAGACGGCCATGCCTATGATCGTAGCCGAAGAGTTGGATGTCGCCTGGAAGGATGTTATTGTGGAACAGGCACCTTTGAACACGGATATTTTTACCCGTCAATTGGCCGGGGGTAGCCAATCCATTCGTCAAGGATGGGAAAGTTTACGGATGACTGGGGCCACGGCCCGCCAAATGTTGAAAGAGGCCGCTGCCCAGACTTGGCAAGTTCCCGTGGATGAGATTACCACAAGCGAGGGCATGCTTCATCATACGGCCAGCGGTAATTCTGCAGGATATGGTGAAATGGCTTCCATCGCTGCAGGACTGGAGGTCCCGGAAGAAGTGGCCTTGAAAGAAACCAGTGAATTCAAGATTATTGGTACGGACCGAAAGAATGTGGATGGTCCCAAGATAGTGACCGGAAAACCTTTATTTGGTTTGGATATTCAACGGGAAGGCATGCTCATCGCCATGATTGTGCACCCTCCCGCATTTGGAATGAAATATAAATCCATGGATGCCACGGCGGCCATGGCTATGCCCGGGATCAAGGATGTGTTTCCGGTAGTGGTCTATCCGGAAGATGCTGAAAAACAATGGTCGGACGGAGGAGCCATTGCGGAACAAGTGGCCATAGTGGGGAATAGTACTTGGGAATGTATGCAGGCCAAAAAAGCCTTGGAGATAGAATGGGAAGAAGCCTCTACGCTAGAAAGTAGTGTGTACCATGATGAAGCTCTATCGAGTTTGTTGAATACGACTCCAAAAGAAGCAGCGCGAAAAGATGGGGATGTAGAAAAAGCATTTAAAAGTGCTGCCAAGATTGTGGAAAGTGTCTATACGGCACCCTTTTTGGCACATAACACCATGGAGCCCATGAATTTCTTTGCCCATGTAACCCCAGAAAAAGCGGAGCTTTTGGGCCCCATTCAAACCCCAGAGTTCTTGGAAAAGACCTTGGTGTCCGTATTGGGAATGCCCGCGGAGAAAATCGATATCATGATGACCCGAATGGGTGGGGGATTTGGCCGTCGTCTCTATGGCACATTTGCCGTGGAAGCTGCCGTAATTTCGCAAAAAATGCAGGCCCCCATTAAATTGGTATATTCACGTGAAGATGATATGACCCAAGGGACGTATCGACCTTCTTATAAAGTACGGTACAAAGCTGGTTTGGATGACCAAGGCAATTTGATAGCTTGGCATGTGCGGGGTGCGGGAACCAATGACGACTTAATTTTTGAAAACCGTTTTCCAGCTGGGGCCGTGGATAACTATTTGGCCGAGAAGCATAGCTTGCAGACCAATGTTACCACAGGAGCATGGAGAGCGCCACGCTCCAACTTTATTGCTGGAGCAGAGCAAGCTTTCATGGATGAAGTGGCCGAGGCAGCAGGAAAAGACCCCATTGCCTTCCGGTTGGAACTTTTTGAAAGGGCCAAAAACAACCCAGTTGGCAATCCCGAGAACAATGATTATGACCCAGAACGTTATGCTGGTGTTTTGAAATTGGTTCAAGAAAAATCGGGATGGACAGACGGGGCGAATAGTGGTAAATCAAGAGGTGTTTCTGCTTATTATTGTCACAATTCGTATGTGGCGCAAGTTATGGATTTGACCATGGATGGGGATAGGCCCAATATCGATAAGGTGTGGTGTGCAGTAGATTGTGGTATTGTGATCAATCCATTGAGTGCCAAAAACCAGATTGAAGGAGGAATTGTGGATGGTATAGGACATGCTACTTATAGCGCATTGAGCTTTAGCAATGGCCAAACGGACCAAAAGAATTTTGACACCTACCGTTTGATTCGGAATATGGAAGCTCCCAAGGAAATAGAGAGTTTTTTTGTGGATAATGGCATAGATCCAACCGGATTGGGTGAGCCGTCATTGCCACCCATTATGGGAGCTTTGGCCAATGCCCTGTATCGCGCAACGGGTAGGAGGCATTACCATCAGCCTTTCATAAATGATAAACCTCCTTTGGTGGGGTGATAAGCGGTACTTTTTTTGAGACTATTTAAGGGTATTGTAATCTATGGGAAAAGAGTTTT
>JAUICT010000115.1 GCA_030429325.1 Bacteroidia bacterium | reverse complement strand
GGGAATACATCCTTTTGGATGGATTGGAAGACATCAACGGCATTAAAATGCCCAAAACCCGTGCGTGGTACATGAACAAAGACAACAAGTATCTGGGCACGGATATTCTTTTCAAGAATTAGTGAAACAACTAACCTTCTAACGGTAAAAGTTCATCTCATCCATATACTTCCAAACAGCACTTGGAAGCAATGGTCTTACATTCTTCCCATTTTTATGTTCCCTACGGATGAATGTGGAAGAAATTTCCATTATTGGTGCATCTACCCTATTTATCTTGGGGTGGCCTTTAAACTTGTGTTCAATTTCTCCTTCCGAAATTCTGGGATACACATAAAGTGAATAATGCTCCAATATGGTTTCGTAGTTTTTCCACTTGTGGAAGCTTTTTAGATTGTCTTCTCCCATAATAAGTGAAAATTGATACGCTTTCCCATATTCCTCTCCCAAATGTGCCAAGGTATTGACAGTATAATTGGGCTGGGGCAAATCAAATTCTATTTTGCTGGGTTTTAGCTTTGGATAGTTCTCCACCGCTTCATATACCATTTGGTATCTATGATGGTCATCCAATAAGGACATCTTGGTTTTAAAAGGGCTTTGGGGGGTGATCACAAACCAAACCTCATCCAAGTCTGAAAATTCCACTAAGTGGTTGGCAATGATCAAATGACCTATATGAATAGGATTGAATGTGCCAAAGAAGAGCCCTACCTGCTTCATGAGCTACTCTTCTTTAACATCGGACACCTTGGCGGCACCTACATATTCTGCCACCAATTTATGGGCTTCTTTGAGTGCGGTGTCCAAATCGTAATTCTTGATGATTTTGTCAAATTGCGGGGCTGTTGCCAGTTCAACGGAAGCTTTGGCTACCCGCATATTTATTTTATCCTCACTCTCCGTGCTTCGTTTTTTCAACCTAATCTTAAGTTCGTCCACACTGGGTGGTTTCACAAAAACGGCCAAGGTCTGTTCCGGGAATTTCTTTTTGATACGAAGTCCACCGACCACATCAATATCAAAAATAACATTCTTGCCTTCGGCCCATAAGCGTTCCACCTCACTTTTCAGGGTGCCGTAAAAATTATCCCGATACACTTCTTCCCACTCCAAAAAATCACCTTCTTTTATGTGTCTTTTGAATTCTGAAATGGACATGAAGTAATAATTCTCCCCATGTTTTTCCTTTCCCCGCCTTGGTCTGGAAGTAGCGGAAACCGAAAATGCCAAATTCAATTCGGGCTGTTCCAACAAATACTTTACAATGGTTGTTTTACCACTGCCCGATGGTGCCGAAAAAATAATAAGTTTCCCTCCTTTCGTCATAGTACATTCAGCATTTGTTCCTTTATTTTTTCGAGTTCGTCCTTCATCTGCACCACTATTTGTTGCATGGGCGCATAATTGGATTTGGAGCCAATGGTGTTGATCTCCCTCCCGATTTCCTGCGCTATGAACCCCAACTTCTTTCCGTTGGAGTCATCCGAACCAAGGGTCGTTTCAAAATAGTTCAAATGATTGTCCAACCGTACTTTCTCTTCTGTGATATCGTATTTTTCCAAGTAGTAGATAAGCTCCTGTTCAAAACGATTGGCATCCACTTCAACTTTTAAGTCGGATACGGCTCGTTCCAATCGTTCGCGCACCGTGGCAATTCGTTCAGGGTCCATGGACTTTACCTTATCCAATAAACTTTTCAAATTTTCAATACGCTCCACAAAATCCTTTTCCAAAACCTTGCCTTCCTCATTTCTAAATCCTATGATTTTTGATAGGGCTTGGCCAATGGCCTCCTTTATGGCTTCGTATTCTTCAGCATCAATATCGTCCTTGTCCGTTTTTAAGGTGTCTGGCATTCTTAGTGCCAATTCCAAAAGCTTTATTTCATCTCCCGGGGCAATCTGTGCCAACTGCTCCATATAATTCCTTACCACGCCTTGGTTTACCTCTGCAGTGGTTTCCTCTCCCGTAATTTCCACATAAAGGCCCAAATCTACTTTTCCCCTCACTAAAGCGTCGGCTATCATCTTTCTTAGCTCCAGCTCCTTCTCCCTATAGGTTTGAGGAATCCGTGCATTGATGTCCAAGCTTTTACTGTTAAGTGACTTTAACTCTACGGTGATTTTTTTTGATGGAAGTTGCACAACGTGCTTTCCAAAGCCGGTCATGGATTGAATCATAAAATGCAATAAATTTTGCCAAAGGTAACCAAAATAGATGTTGGCCTCTTAAACATGTCATTTGACAAGTAACGTAAGACCTAATCCAGTTCCCTTACCCAAATATTTCTGTAGCTTACCCTACTATTGTCCCTGTGATCCTGCAACATGAGGGGGCCTTTGCCATGTGGAGGGTTCTTGGGCCAACCAATGTAGGGTGTGGTACCCTTGATCTCTACATGATCTTGGATCAACACTCCATTATGAATGACCGTAAGTGTCCCCAACTTGGTCTTTTGCCCTTTTTCAAACTCCGGGGCATGGTAGATGATGTCGTATGCATTCCATTCTCCCGTAGGAACAGAAGCCATGGCCAAGGGCACATGCTGCTTGTATACTGACCCTACCTGACCGTTCACATAGGTAGCATTGTCGTTGTTGTCCAATACTTGTACTTCATACAATCCTGACAAAAAGATTCCACTATTGGCTCTACTCTGCCCTTTACCATTCACTTGGGCAGGGGACTTCCATTCAATGTGCAGTTGGATGCTCCCAAAATTCTGTTTGGTTTGGATGTTCCCTGTTTTATCCTTGACGGTCATGCTCCCATCCTTGTTCAATGTCCATTTGGCCGCTGTGCTATCCGTAGTACTGATCCATCCGTTCAAACTGGAGCCATCAAAAAGAACAATGGCATCACTGGGTGGCGCACCATCTTTTCCCGGTATCACTTTTGGGGGAACAGGCTCATAAATTTCGGTTGCTTCAGGTTCGGTTGGTTCTTTCTCTTGGCCAAAGGTGAAGGCTACAGTTAAAATGCACAGGGTTAAAAGAGCATTCTGAATTTTCATCATACTAAAGTTCCTTTATTTTGATGTTTCTATAGGCTACAACATCTCCGTGGTCCTGTAAACCAATCTTACCACTTTTGTAGGCTCCAAAACCTTCCCATCCATTAAACTTGGAGTTGGATACCATTTCGTCCCACTCAGGACCATGAACTGGGAACTCCACAATCTTTTTCCCATTTAAAACTACGCTTCCTTCATTGGTTTTATGGTTAATGGTGAGTTCTACTGTATTCCATTCTCCCGCAGGTTTTACAGCCTTTTCAGAGGGGGCGATCATGTCATATAATGCTCCAGCCTGATGCGTCGTCCCATTTTTGGCATCGGGATGTCTTTCATCATCCAAAACTTGAATTTCCGGACCTGTTGCGTAAGGCGCCCTATATTTTTCATCTTCAAATACTCCATAGAAAATTCCACTGTTTCCACCTTCAGAAATTTTCCACTCCAAGGATAATACAAAATTCGTGTAGTCCTTATCCGTGACAATGTCATACACCTCCCCTTTTTTTCTTTCCTGTGGTGGATAATAGACCATGGCCCCATCTTCCAGTTTCCAAGGTTCTCCTATCTCACCCCCGTTGTACAAATGCCAACCATCAAAAGAGGAACCATCAAACAAAACCGTCCATGTGGGTTCTTCTACGGCCTCTGTATTCTCTTCTGCAACTTCTTCAGTCGTATTTTCTTTGGCTTTTTCCTTGCAAGAGAATGCCACTATAAGTGCTACCAATAAAGCTAATCGTTTCATAATCCTAGTATCTTTTTAAGTTTGTTTGAATCTATTTCCGAACCAGCAAAATCATCAAAAGTCTTGGTCGTGGCCTCAATAATATGATCTTGAATGAACTTGGCTCCTTCACGAGCCCCTTGCTCAGGACTTTTTATGCAACATTCCCACTCCATGACGGCCCAAACATCACATCCGTATTGGGTCAGTTTGGAAAATATGGTCTTAAAATCGATTTGTCCATCGCCCAAAGAACGGTATCTCCCTGCTCTATCTCCCCAATCGTTGTAACCACCAAAAGCTCCTTTCTTACCTGTTGGGTTAAACTCGGAATCCTTTACATGGAACGATTTTATGAATTCATGGTAATGATCAATATAGGCGATATAATCCAGTTGTTGCAACACAAAATGACTTGGATCATATAGAATATTGACTCTTTTATGATTGCCCGTAGCCTCCAAAAAGCGTTCAAAGGTATCTCCATCATGCAAATCTTCTCCGGGATGGATTTCATAACACACATCCACGCCTTCTTCGTCAAAATGGTTCAATATGGGCATCCACCGTTTGGCAAGTTCCTCAAATCCCATTTCCACCAACCCAGCCGGTCTTTGAGGCCAAGGGTGTGCCGTGTGCCAAAGCAGTGAACCCGAAAATGTGGCATGGGCGCTCAATCCCAATCTTCGACTAGCGGTTGCCGCCTTTTTAACGGTGTCTATGGCCCACTGGGTACGCTCCTTGGGTTTGCCCTTAAGGGCATCCGGCGCAAAATTGTCGAACATGATGTCATACGCAGGATGCACCGCCACCAATTGTCCTTGTAAATGGGTGGACAATTCGGTAATTTCCAATCCGTATGAATTTATCTTTCCCTTGAGTTCATCGCAATAGTCCTGACTTTCGGCCGCCCTGTCCAAATCAATCAAAAAGGATTCCCAAGTAGGTATTTGAATCCCCTTGTATCCCAGTCCGGAAGCCCATTCACAAAGCCCGTCCAAAGAATTGAACGGAGGTTGACTGTCTACAAATTGTGCTAAAAAAACAGCCGGTCCTTTAATTGTTTTCATTTAGGTTGAGTTTTTGGAATTTATAAATCCGTACATTTTTAGGATTTATCTTCTATATTTAAGAAAAAAATCATGGTATTCTTATTTCCCATGAACAAAGACCTAAATATAGGGATTAGCCAACAATTAAAACAGAAGAAAAGTGAATGATCCCAAAGTTTATGATGCCATTGTTGTAGGAACAGGGGTAAGCGGTGGCTGGGCTGCCAAGGAACTCTGTGAAAATGGTTTAAACACTTTGGTGTTGGAACGCGGCCCCATGGTAAAACACGTGGAGGATTACAAAACCATGAACGACGACCCATGGGATTATCCATTTAAGGGCGAACTAAGCCGGGCCGACAAAGAAAAATACCACAAACAGCTACGGGTAGGGTGGGCTCCCAAAGATGATGTAAAACATTTCTTTGTGAACGATTTGGAACATCCCTACCAAGAAACCAAACGTTTTGATTGGATACGGGGCTATCAGGTAGGTGGCCGTTCCTTGATTTGGGGGCGACAAAGTTATCGTTGGAGCGATATTGATTTTGAAGCCAACAAAAAAGAGGACATTGCCGTGGATTGGCCTGTTCGTTACAAAGACATAGCACCTTGGTATGACAAGGTGGAATCTTATATTGGCGTAAGTGGCCAAGCTTTGGGACTTAAACAATTGCCCGATGGGCAATTTCAACCCCCCATGGCGTTGAACTGCGCCGAAAAAGAACTGCAACAAGCCTTAACCTCCAATTTTGAAGATGGCAGATTATTGACCATTGGCCGAGTGGCCCATATTACGGAAAAAACAGCAGAATTTGAAGGTCGTGGGCCTTGCCAATACCGTAACCGATGCTGGAGGGGATGCCCCTTCGGAGGCTATTTCAGCAGCAATTCTTCTACCCTTCCTGCTGCGGAACGGACCGGAAACATGACCCTTAGACCCAATTCCATTGTGCATGAAGTCATTTATGATGAGCAACAAAAAAAGGCCACTGGGGTCAGGGTCATCGATACTGTAACCCATGAAAAAATGGAGTTCAAGGGAAACATTGTGTTTCTCTGTGCATCCTCCATGGCATCCGTGGGCATCTTGTTGCAATCCAAATCAAAGGCGTTCCCCAACGGAATGGGTAACAACCACGATCAATTGGGACGCAACATCATGGACCACCATTACCAATTGGGTGCTTCGGCCAAGGTCGATGGCCATTTGGACAAATATTATAAGGGCAGACGGCCCAATGGTTTTTATATCCCAAGGTTTGTTAATCTGGATGAAAAAACGCAACGTAAGGACTTTTTGCGCGGATTTGGGTACCAAGGTGGTGCCAGCAGGAACAACTGGTCCGAAATGGTCGCGGAAATGGGCTATGGTAAGGCACTGAAAGAGGCCATTCTAAAACCCGGTGGTTGGGAAATTGGGATGACCGGTTTTGGTGAAATGTTGCCCCATCATGACAATCGGGTTACCTTGAGCAAGGGTAAAAAGGACCAATGGGGGTTGCCTCAATTGGATTTTGATGTGGAATTCAAGGACAACGAGTACAAAATGCGCGAAGCCATACTTGAAGAGGCCGCTGCCATGCTTAAGGCTGCTGGATTTAGAGATGTCACCACATACGACAACGAAACAGGTCCCGGTCTGGGCATCCATGAAATGGGAGGTGCACGAATGGGTCATGACCCCAAAACCTCAGTATTGAACAAGAACAATCAATTACACGATGTGCCCAATGTTTATGTTACCGATGGTGCTTTTATGACCTCAGCGAGTTGCGTAAACCCCTCTTTAACATACATGGCGTTTACGGCCAGGGCCGCCAATCATGCTGCAAATCAATTTAAACAACATAAATTCTCTTAAAACCTGCTTATGGAAAATGCTTCAGCCCGAAATC
>JAUICT010000114.1 GCA_030429325.1 Bacteroidia bacterium | reverse complement strand
GCTTCTATCTATCAACCATGTTCAAGAACTCTTCCAAATTGGTATAGCCATCTTGATCGGCATCATCATTGGCACCAGTATTCAAGGTTCCAAAATTGGCCATTTCCCAAATATCCGCCATACCATCCATATCAGAATCGTAATCACTGCTTCTTTGGTTGGTGGGAATATTGGGGTAAGCATAGCTTCCTCCATCATACCAGACAAATCCACTGCAACCTTTACAATTGGTGTAGGTATCGTTTAGGAAGTCACTGATGTATTCTTTATCCAAATCGTCCTGCCAAGTCCCATAAGAACCATCAGCTTTTAGGTATTTATTGGCTCCAACATCACCCGTCACATCGCTAACCGCTTCACTGGCAGAGGTTACGGTAATTGGAACTCCTTCGATACTAAATGGGCTGCTTTGAAAATAGCTTTCCCAAGGGTTGGGAGGGCTCACAGCTTGTCCGTTTATGGTTATTGTCCATCCATCTCGGTTGTCCTGGTTGGCAAAACTCATACTTTCATAGTAATTACCCGAGGCATAAACTTTTACATCGTGACCTGACTTCACACTTAACATGTTAAGTCCATTTCCTTTACTGATATTCGAAGTGGAACCAGGTTTATAGTAATTGTTGATTTGATTTACCCTTGCATTACATTCGGCACTGATAAGCTTGAATTTCCAGTTGCCAATAAGGTTGTTTACATATTCGTGGGTACCTCCAGCTGCATTGGAGGGCATTCTATTATATCCGTGAATGGACAGATTGTGGTGCGATGAAAAATAAGTCAAAGTTCTCCAAACATCTGGAGTTTGCTCACCACCGGCCAAACCTCCATTCTGACTTTCGCCTGTTAGAACCCTTTGCACGGTAACATTGCCCGATTGGGAACCACCAAAGTGCCAAAAATCTATGGTTTCATCTCCACCTCCCGAAACAGAAAGGTGATCATAGATCACATAGCGGCAACTCATACAGGTAATGGCATCATTGCCCTCACCGGCACCTTGCGAATTGAAAGGTCTAACCCTTAGATATCGTATTACAATATTTTGGACATTGTAAAACTGTAACGGTGCTCCTTTAATAGTGATTCCTCCTTGTGGGGCGGTTTGTCCTGCAATGGTTAAATTACTGTGTTCGGAACCACTAAGTACAATACTGCTACGAAGTTCAATTTCACCGGAAACATTAAAAACAATAGTTCTGGGTCCATTTTGTTGAATGGCCCATCTGAAAGATCCCTCACCACTATCTGCAAGGGTGGTTACAAATAAAACCTTTCCACCACGGCCACCGGTAGCGTAAGCACCGGCTCCTTCAGCGGAAGGAAATGCCAAAACACCATAAGAAACCTCATCATCCAATACGGGGTCGGAATCGGAATCTGGTTCATCTACGGCATTGTCATCTTTATTTTCTTCCTGTACGGTCTCCTCTATTTCTTCGTCAATGGCTTGAGTAAATAAATCCTCGTCCTTTTGGCATGATGAAAAAGTAATAAGCAGAAAGTAGGTCAAGAAAATGCTCATCAGTAATCTTTGAGGTTTTTTCATAAATAAGTAGATTTGTGGGGCGTTCGAGACTTCATCATGGGGTGTAAATTTAATTCGTAAAAAAATTAAATCGATAAAAACACATGGTTTTTCGATGAAATGCACTCCGCATCATGTTTTTTAACTATTTAACTGTCTAATTGTTACAAAAAATTGTGAACAGAGCCTTGTACGAGCCGATTACGAACTATGGATTTCCCCTTTAACTTTATTTAACAGTTTTCATGTCTTTTTCGATGAACTACATTAAATTTTTGATTGAAATTGGCATAGTGCAATTAGTAGTTTAGGGCAAGCAACCATTATCTTAAACCAAATTTTGAATAAGAGATCAACCAAAAAAATGAAGCAAAAACTAAAGATTGGTGTGTTGATAGACCAATACCAAATTTCTTCTTGGGAAAACAGCATACTACAAGAATTGGTGAACTCTCCTTATGCAGAGATAACCGTATTGGTTAAAAAAAAAGTTGGTAAAACCACCGAGGAAACATTCTCTCAAAAATTAAAGAAATACGGAAGGGTTTTTTTGTATGAACAATACATGAAGCTTGAAAAGAAATTGATAAGCCTTTCTCCTGATGCGTTTGAACCCAAAGACATTAGGGAAACCGTTACTGCCCCTGAGTTGACTGTTGAGACCACTGAGACTGCTTTTAGTGACAGGGTTGTAGAGGAAGACATAGCCAAAATAAAAAACTACGGGTTGGATGTGCTCTTACGCTTTGGTTTTAGAATCTTGCGGGGCAACATTCTCAAATGCTCCAAATATGGTGTATGGTCTTACCATCATGGAGACAATAACGTGAACAGGGGTGGGCCCGCAGGTGTTTGGGAAGTTATTAAGGGTTGGGATGAAACTGGTGTAATACTGCAAATTCTTACCGAAGATTTGGATGGGGGGGTGAAACTTTTTGAATCCTATTCATCCACGGATAAGTCCAGTATCCAACGAAACAGGAACAACTATTATTGGAAAGCAAAATCTTTTATCCCAAGAAAGTTGAAAGAACTGTATGAAATGGGGGAAAATGACTTTTTTAAAAGTGTTTCACCACTTAACAACAAGCCCAGTATTTATTATAATGAGCTTTTTATAACCCCAGGGAATTTCACCATGGTGAAATATATAACAAAAAGAATATGGCATACCATTAAAGAAAAAATAAAGGAGCTTTTTGTTTTGGATCAGTGGATTTTACTCTATAAGTTTGAAAAGCAGGATAAAATATCACAGTCTTTTTTTAGGTTCAAGAGGTTGGTACCTCCCAAGGATCGTTTTTGGGCGGATCCTTTCATAGCAGTAAAGGACAATAAGTATTTCGTGTTTCTGGAGGAATACATCTACAAAAAGGGAAAAGGAGTAATATCTGTTATTGAACTCAATGAAAAGGGAATGGTGGGAGACTGTCAATTGGTTTTGGAAACCGATTACCATCTTTCGTACCCTTTCCTGTTTGAAGATGGGGACAAAATATATATGATTCCCGAAAGTGCCGATAATAAAACCGTTGAGCTTTATGAATGTGAAGAGTTCCCGCTAAAGTGGAAGCTCAAAAAAGTACTTTTGGACAATATCAGTGCTTATGACGCCACAATTTTTCAACACGATGGAAAGTATTGGATGTTTGCCAATGTCAGATCAAATGAAGGAGCTTCTACATGGGATGAGCTTTTCCTGTTCTATGCAGACGGACTGTTTGATGAATGGAAGGAGCATCCAATGAATCCCATCGTTTCAGATGTGAAAAAAGCTAGACCGGCAGGTAATGTCATTCAATATCAGGGAAATCTGTACAGACCGGGTCAAAACTGCGCCAAAAGATATGGCCATGGAATGACATTGAGTAAAATCACCAAACTCACAGAGACGGAATATGAAGAAATGGAAGAACAATCCATTTATCCCAATTGGGAAAAAGACTTATTGGCCACGCACACCCTTAATTCCAAAAACAGACTTACGGTCATAGATGCAATGATCAAGAGAAATAGGTTTTAGTGTGCTTTTTTGAGAAATAAGGGCAACGAAGCTATTTTCATAATATTGTACTCCTTGAGATCCTTTTAACGATAAAACTGGTGTTTTGTCGAAATTCCCAACTACTGGATTTTTATGCGCTCGACTATTGAGTAGCTTTAAGGAAATTCCCCGTTTTTTTAAACTAAATCAACCTTTTCAACCATGCAAAAGAGTGCATATATAGCAATTCTTGCTATCTGCAGCTTTCATTTTGCCTATACCCAAAATCCATCCCAAGATGGCCAATGGAGTGACCCTATTGGGTTTGGAATTGTGCCTGTAGCTGTGGCCAATTTACCCGATGGCAGGCTCATTACCTGGTCTTCAAAGTTCAGGGATACCTTTGGGGGACAAGATGGAGCTACCTTCACGGAAATTTTCGATCCCTTTATGGGCACCCATGGGCAAGCATTGGGAGAATTTACAGCCAACACAAATCATGACATGTTTTGCCCGGGCATTAACAACCTTCCGGATGGTCGTATCTTATCGGCAGGAGGGTCTTCCAGTGAGCGCACGAGCATTTATGATCCCGTAACAGGACTGTGGGAAGTAGCAGACGATATGAACATCCCTCGAGGATATCAAGGCAATGTAACTTTATCAGATGGTTCTGTATTTACTTTAGGGGGGTCTTGGAGTGGCAACGGAAACTCTGGGGCACGGGATGCTGAAATATGGACGGAGAGTACAGGATGGGTTGTATTGTCCGGGATTGATGGTGATGACATTTACACCGGAGGAGACCTTTCCACCGAATCAGAAGGGGTTTACAGGGCGGATAACCACGCATGGTTATGGCCGGCATCAAATGGTGGGGTTTTTCATGCTGGGCCAAGCGAATTGATGCACTGGATTGATGTATCGGGAAATGGGAGCATTGTAAGCGCAGGTCAACGATCCAATGATTCCTATTCCATGAAAGGAACTACGGTAATGTTCGATGCGGATAAAATTTTGAAAGTGGGTGGTTCTGAATCTTATTCTAGTGGTCATCCAGCCAAAAATAATGCTTATGTCATCGATATAAATGTCCCCTATGGTACAGCACCCAATGTTACAAGCGCAGGGCAACTTTCCTTTTCCAGGACCATGCACAACAGTACTGTCCTTCCCAATGGTGATGTTCTGGTCACCGGAGGACTTGATAGGGCAGAAGTGTTTTCAGATGTAGGATCAAGACTTACCGCTGAATTATATACCCCTTCAACCAATACCTGGCGTACAGTTGCCGGAATGGTAACGCCAAGAACATATCATAGTGTAGCCATTTTGATGACGGATGGTCGGGTCTTTGTTGGGGGCGGAGGTCTGTGTGACAGTACTCCCGGCTGTGTAAACCATTTTGATGCAGAGATCTACAGTCCACCTTATCTTTTCAATAGTAATGGCTCTTTGGCCACCAGACCCATAATTAGTGCTCCGGACACAGCAAATTACAATACTGGAATCAATGTTTCGGGAAGTACCAATATCCAAGAATTCTGTTTGATTAGATTTTCGTCAGCAACACACAGTACCAATAATGAGCAGAGAAGGATTCCAGTTAGCCATACACAATCCCAAGGGGCGTACAATGTCAATATCCCTGGAAGCAATCTTCTGCCACCTGGGTATTATATGCTTTTTGC
The DNA here is from genome assembly GCA_030429325.1 of Bacteroidia bacterium. Classification (GTDB taxonomy): domain Bacteria; phylum Bacteroidota; class Bacteroidia; order Flavobacteriales; family Flavobacteriaceae; genus Flagellimonas. Next base: position 1,496 of record JAUICT010000114.1, on the reverse strand, counting down.
AATGGATGGCAATGGAGTTCCCTCCATAGCCGAAACCATACAAATTGGAGCAAATGTGGCCAATAATCAGGATCAGAACCTGATCTTGGATATTGGGTTTGATGAAGGTCAAGGCACAATGTCTTTTGATCGTTCCAGTTTCGGAAATGACCTCTCATTTTTTGATACGGATAATAACTTGGGCATTAAGAACCCAAGCAGCGATAATTGGGGTCAAGGCTTGTTTGGTGGAGCAATGGAAACAGATGGATATGAGTTTCAAAGCAACACTATCGGGGAGATTTCACATTCGCCATCAATGGGTGCCCTAACCAATAAAATTACCCTCATGGCGTGGGTAAATAGGGATGAAGTGCAGCACAATGTGGGTATTTTCAGCCATGATTACCCATCTATTTTCTTTGGATTCCACAATAGTCTTTACAAATGGGAGTTTCCAACAGATACGGGAGGAGAGGCAAGCTGCTATGCAGGGTATTCACCTCCCGGTCAATGGGTTCATGTTGCGGCTACGTACGATGGAAATAATGCCATATTGTACGCCAATGGTGTAGAAATTAGCCGCATGCCCGTTCAGGGAAATTTCATCCTAAATCCAAATGAGTCCAATTTTTCCACTTTTACAACTTCTGGGTTTTATCAAAGACTACAGAACCCTTCCGGCAATTATAATGGTAGTGGCGTAACGGATGAGTTGGATGGACGAATAGACGAACTTAAGGTATACAATCGCGTTCTTTCAAGAAACGAGATTGTTTCCCAATACCTACAAGGGCAATTACAAAACAATCCCAATCTTGCAGATTGTTCCCAGAACAGCATTGTTGCAGAATACATGATAGGAAATAATGGTGTTTGGATTGAAGGAAATAACATTGAGGTTTCTGATGGTGAAACGGTATATATTAGAGCCAAGGGCTATTCCGGGGAATACTTTTTGACCACTCCCCAGAAAGATGGACCTACATTCAGTTCTGTGGACGATTTGTCAAATCACAATGCCTTCAATGCATATCAGGTTGATACCTATGTCTATAATTTTGGCAACCCTGAAAGAAATAATGGACTGGTAGACCCTACCAATTATGGAAAGTTTGTTCTTACCACAGCAGATGGATGTCCAACGGTAGTGAATCTGAACACGGAAATACCCCCCTCTACAGATTGCCCACCCGGAACAACGCAAGTAATTCAAGAATACAGGATAAATGGCGAGTGGCTGAGTGGAAGCGATCATATTACTGTGGAAGAAGGTACAGAGGTGATGTTGAGTATTTTACCCAATACCTTGGGAGTTTCCATTACATTGCCCGGTGGTACGGTTGTGGGGGATGATTATAATTTAGGCAATGTAGATATTTCGGATAGTGGGGATTATTTGCTTACCAGTAATGAAGGGTGTACAGTGACTTTAACGTTGCAAGTAACTTCAGAAGGTGGTGGTTCGGCCCCTGTGGCAGTTGCCACGGCGAGTCCTTTGACGGGCAATTCGCCGT
>JAUICT010000113.1 GCA_030429325.1 Bacteroidia bacterium | reverse complement strand
CATGGGGGGTATACAATGATGTTTACTGTGCCGGAAAAGAAGAAACCTTTGCCTTTTTGGAAGGGGTATTGGACGAGGTAACCGCCCTTTTCCCATCCAAATACATCCATATTGGAGGGGATGAGTGCCCAAAGAAAAACTGGGAGCGCTGCCCCAATTGCCAAAAAAGAATCAAGGAGGAAGGTCTTGCGGATGAGCATGAACTGCAAAGTTACTTTGTAACCCGTATGGAAAAATACCTCAATAGTAAAGGCAAACAAATCATTGGATGGGATGAAATCTTGGAAGGTGGTTTGGCCCCCAATGCAACGGTAATGTCTTGGAGAGGTGTAAAAGGAGGCATTGAAGCGGCAAAACAAGACCACAATGTGATTATGACCCCTAATTCCAACTGTTATTTTGATCACTATCAGTCCAAAGACACTGACAATGAGCCTTTGGCCATTGGTGGTTTCTTACCCGTTGAAAAAGTATATAGCTACGAGCCTGTTCCAGAGGAATTATCGGCAGACCAACAACACTATATCTTGGGTGCTCAAGGAAACCTTTGGTCTGAGTACATAAAAACAGAGGAGTATATGGAGTATATGGCATTGCCTAGGGCCACTGCACTATCTGAAGTGGTTTGGTCCCAAAAAGAGGATAAGGATTTTGAGGATTTCAAGTCCAGATTGACCCATATGCGAAAACTGTACGAAGTCAAAGGCTACAATTACGCCAAACACGTTTTTGATACAACGGAAAACACTCCATCGGAGTAACCGCATACAAATTGGAACCACGCAGATAGAAGAAACACACAGCAGATATGGCCCGGTATACCCCAAAGTTCAATCCTAGATATCCCTCCATTGAGGACCTCCGAGAAGGAGCCCGTAAACGCATTCCCAGATTTGCCTTTGAATATTTGGACAGTGGATGCAACGAAGAGGTGAATCTGCGAAAGAACACCCGGGAAATTAGGGAGGTTGAATTGTTACCCCGGTATCTGGACGCCTACAAGGAGGCCAACATGACCACTAAAATCTTTGGGCAGGAGTATGATGCCCCTTTTGGGATATCGCCCATAGGGCTTCAGGGGTTGATGTGGCCCAATTCACCCGAAATTTTGGCCAAAGCTGCCTTTGACCACAACATACCATTCATTCTGAGTACGGTGACCACATCGAGCATAGAACGCATCAGTGAGATTACCGAAGGTAAAGCGTGGTTCCAATTATACCATCCCACGGAGAAATCGGTCCGTGACGATTTAATTCAACGTGCCGAGGCCGCAGGTTGTCCCGTATTGGTCCTTTTATGCGACACCCCTGTTTTTGGGTTTCGTGCCAAGGAAATCAAAAATGGCCTTTCCATGCCCCCAAAAATGAGCATTGCCAATATTCTCCAAGTTTTGGGAAAACCCAAATGGGCCTTTGAGACCCTAAAACACGGTCAACCTAATTTTGAGGTATTGCGACCCTATATGCCCAAAGGGCTCAACTTAAAACAATTGGGGTTGTTCATGGATCAGACTTTCAGCAAGCGTATGGACATGGATAAAATTGCCCAAATCAGAGACTTGTGGAAAGGGAAGTTGGTTTTAAAAGGAGTAGCCACGGAAGCCGACACCGAAAAAGCCATATCCTTGGGGTTGGACGGCATTATTGTATCCAACCACGGAGGTAGACAATTGGATGCCGGGGAATCCACTATAAAGCCCTTGACCCGGATAGCGGCAAAATATGGCGATCAACTCACCGTGATGATGGACAGCGGGGTACGCTCAGGGCCGGACATTGCAAGGACTTTGGCCAGTGGAGCTCAATTTGCATTTTTGGGCCGTTCCTTTATGTATGGAGCCGCTGCTTTAGGGAAATCTGGGGGTCACCATACCACCATGTTGTTAAAGACCCAATTGAAGCAGGTAATGGAACAAATCGGGTGCCCTGATGTTTCCGAATTGCCCAATTTTAGGAACCTATAATCCCTAAATCATAGCTCCAAAAATTGTTAACAGCAAGGTAAAACAAACGTTATAAAAAGCATAAAACCCAGTATTATTGGCATATACCGTTTGCTTTGGCTACCTTTGCAGCGATGAAGATCAAACTCCACGAAAGGAAAAATTGCAGGATCCTGAGTTTTCAATATCTGGTTTTTAGAAACCAGCCGGATAAATTCATCCCACCTACGCTTTAAATTTCCGACCACCACTATGGTGATTTTTGCGATGTAAAATTGCGGAAAACAGCTTCCGTAGTCGTATACATCGTTCCTATGCAATTGCACCCAAAAACTATCAGAAACATTATAGACAAGCATCAAAGCATGGTGATTAAAACCTATGACGCTTATACACGGCTTTCCACTATGGAAACCGCCCGATTGACCAATTTTATATTCGACCACCAAGATGGAAAAAAAGCATCAAAAAATGCCATCCGAAAAGCCATTCAATATTCGGCAAAGGAAATACCAGGCGTGGGTGGATATGTATTTGTCATTGAGGAACGGGAAAAAATCCTTGGTCTTGCCGTGGTCAACAAAACAGGGATGGGTGATTATATCCCAGAGAATTTCTTGGTCTTTTTTGTGGTGCACCGGGAGCACCGTGGCAAAGACATTGAACCAAAGCTCTTGGAATACACCCTCCAATACTGTAAAGGCGATATAGCCATCCACATGACCAATGAAAACCAATATCCCAAAGAAGCGTTTTTTAAAGAAAATGGGTTTAACGTGACCCACACAGAAATGAGATTGAACAGATAAATCAACATATGCTCAAAATAGAAGTAAAATCAGGTGAAAGTATAGAACGTGCCCTAAAGCGCTACAAGAGAAAGTATAGAAATACCAAACGATTGGAGCAAATCAGGGATCGTCAGGAATACACCAAAAAATCGGTACGGCGTAGAAAGACCATCAAAACGGCCGAATACCGAGAAAAATATTTAAACAGGGAAAACGAATAGTCATCAACATATTGACCCATATCATGAAACTTACAAAAATCAAGCGGAAGACCAAGTACGAAAAACGGTATAGCGTTAAAATGGGGGAACTCACTACCCAGGTTACGTATATCAAAGAGTACATTTTTGGCCTTCCTTTTCGCACGTTGCACAGATACCGTGAAACCTATTACGGAGAAGTAAAAGACTGTAAGGATTGCAATGTATCCGTATAAAAATATTCTAACCCTTTATATAAAACAATGAAAGTATTGGTTATTGGTGCAGGTAACATGGGGCTTACCTATGCCACAGGTATGTCCAAGTCCAAGCTATTGAAAAAGCGCAACATCATGGTGTTGGACAAATCAAAGGAAAAAATGGAAGAGGTCGATAAAATCGCCCACTTTGATGCCATAGATCGTTTAGAAGACTGTGTTCCCCAAGCGGATATCATCTTTTTGGCTGTTAAACCCTATCATGCCGAAGAACTTTTTGAACGCATGAAAAAGTTGGTAAACCCTGAACAGTTATTCATCTCCATAATGGCTGGGGTTACTATCAACTACATTCAAGAAGCACTTGGCATTCAAAAAGTGGTAAGGGCCATGCCCAATTTGCCCGCACAGGTTGGCAAGGGATTGACCAGTTATGTTTCGGCCGATGAGGTATCACGGCTGGAACTTTTTATGGTTGAAGGTCTATTGGATACAACTGGAAAATCCCTTCGGGTAAAGAATGAAAAATATATTGATGCCTCTACAGGGATTTCAGGAAGTGGACCCGCCTACGTATTCTATTTTATGCAGAGCATGATGGAGGCAGCCCTACAAATGGGCTTTTCCGAAAATGTTTCCAAAGTATTGGTGAGCCAAACCTTTACCGGAGCCGTGGAACTTTTCAACCAGAACAATCTTACCCCAGATACTTGGATGGCAAGAGTGGCCTCCAAAGGAGGAACTACCCGGGCCGCTTTGGACTCGATGGAAGACAACAACGTAAACGAATTAATTAAAGAAGCGGCATTTGCTGCTTTTAGCAGAGCCGTAGAACTAGGCGAAGAATACTAAATCATGTATAAAGAACTCGTGGTCATTAAGGTAGGAACCAATGTGATGACCAACAAAGACAACAGAATAGTACGACCTGTGCTCAACAGTTTGGTACAACAGATTGCCGAACTGTACGAACGCGATATTATGACCATTTTGGTCTCCTCAGGATCCGTAATTGCGGGTAAAGAGGTATTGGGAAAGGCAAAAATTAAGGACAAAACCCAACGCAGACAGGTGTATTCTGCCATTGGGCAGCCCAGAATGATGCGCCACTACTATAACATTTTTAATGATTATGGTATGAAATGCGCCCAGGTGCTTCCCACCAAAAGGGATTTTAACCCAGGGGTACACCGCGATAATATGATCAATTGTATAGAAGGATTATTATCCGAAGGGGTGATTCCGATTGCCAACGAGGATGATGCCGTTTCCGTGTCCATGTCCATGTTTTCGGACAACGACGAATTGGCCACGCTTTTGGCCCAATTGATGAATGCGGACAAGCTCATCCTCATGACCGATATTGATGGGCTGTACAACGGACATCCCGAAAAGGAGGAATCCGAGGTCATCCAAAAAGTGGCTCCCAAAGAAGATTTGGACAAATATATTGAGGAAGGCAATAAAGCCGAAGGCGAAGGCCGTGGCGGTATGGGCTCTAAATTAAACTATGCGCAAATAGCGGCCGCCGACAATATTCCGTCCTATATCGTGAACGGGAAAAAAGAAAACGTAATTATAGACATTGTTGAAGGAAAAAAAGTGGGAACCAAAGTTTCCCTTTAAAAAACGACTATGAAATTATTGAACACAGATATAAAGAATAAAGTATTGGCAGACATGGAGCATATCCTGGACAAAAACCGGGAAGAGTTACTCCAAGCCAACCAAAAAGATTTGGATGCGTTTGATCGGGACGATCAAGCCCTCTATGACCGGTTGGTTGTAGACCAAAAAAAGGTAGATCAAATGATACAGGCCGTAAAGGAAGTCCGGTTGCAATCAGACCCGGTAAATCAGGAAATATCTACCCGACATTTGGACAATGGATTAAAAATCATCAACAAAACGGCTCCATTCGGGACCATCATGATCATTTATGAATCCCGACCAGATGTTACCGTGGAAGCTGCGGTACTGGCCTTTAAGGCCAACAACAAAATATTGTTGAAAGGCGGTAAAGAAGCCTATCATAGTAACAAAGCACTGGTAAAGTTCTGGCATCAGGCCTTGATGGAGAACAATCTCCCTTCCGATTTCATCCAGTTTTTGGAAATGGACCGTACCCAGACCCAAGAATTTTTGAAAAACCCGGACCAAGACCTAGATCTTATTGTCCCACGAGGTGGTGAACGGTTGATCGCTTTTGTGAAAGAACATGCCAAATGTGCTGTTCTGGTCAGTGGCAGGGGAAATAATTTCCTCTATGTACACCCTGAAGCGGATTGGAAAAAAAGCTTGGAGGTTATTATTAATGCCAAGACACATAAAATATCGGCCTGTAATGCTTTGGACAAAATTCTTGTTGATTCCAAAATAGAAGGGTTCGAAGAAAAATTGGTAGAACTTAAAAATCTGCTTAGTGCGAAAAGTGTATCCTTATTGGTGGATGATAAGGTTAAAAACATCCTCACCGATGAAGCAACCATTTCTGATGCGTCAGTATGGGAAGAAGAGTTTCTGGCCATGAAATGTGTGATTGGAGCAGTTGACAATTTGGATGAGGCCATTGAAAAGATCAATACCCATTCCGGAGGGCATTCGGCTACCATCATGACCAAAAACAATGCCGTGGCCCAAACCTTCATGGAAAATGTGGATTGTGCGGCGGTATATCAAAATGCGTCCACCCGTTTCACGGATGGTGGACAGATGGGTGTTGGTGCAGAGCTCGCCATCAGTACCGATAAATTGCACCACCGCGGGCCCTTGGGACTAAAACAATTGGTCACCAACAAATACTATGTATTTGGGGATGGGCAAGTACGTGTGTAACCTATCTTTTGCTGTTCCGTAGAGGCAATGATCGGTTCAAGTAGTGTGCAAAAGACCATTATCTGTTAGCTTAATGGTAATTTTACACCTATTTATTGGTCATTTTTTAAGAAAATATCTAGATTTAAGACACAAAATATATTCAGTATGGGAAAATTTGAAATCAAAACAGATAAATCTGGACAGTTCAGGTTTAATTTAAAGGCCAATAACGGCCAAGTGATCTTAAGCAGTGAAGCGTATACCACCAAAGCCGCCTGCGAGAACGGAATTGAATCTGTCCGGAAAAATTCTCAGGACGATGGCAGGTTCGACAGAAAGACTGCCAAGGACGGTAGCCCTTACTTTAACCTGAAGGCTTCCAACGGTCAGGTGATAGGTAACAGTGAAATGTATTCCAGCACATCTGCCATGGAGAATGGGATTGCTTCCGTAAAAACCAATGCTCCTAGCGCATCTGTCGATGACAATTCATGATTCTTGGAAACATCCAATTTTGGAAATAAATATGGCAGCCCTTTAAAGGGCTGTTTTTTTTTGACGTACTTCTTTTCTACTCCTTAAATTTTATTTCCATCAATTCAACTGCCCCATTCGTTGATTCAAACAGGGCATTCATGAATTGGGAGGTCTTTAAAAAAACTTAACGCACTATGTTTGTCATGCAAGTAAGCGTTAAGCCAATTGAAAAGCAAGATCAATTTTAACGCATGCACATATAGCAATGCACTTTTCAGGACCGAAGGTCACAAAAGTGTTTAGTTTAGTTGAGGTTTCCGTTACGCCAAGG
>JAUICT010000112.1 GCA_030429325.1 Bacteroidia bacterium | reverse complement strand
ATTGCTGAAGCCAGGGATGTTTGTCACTGCCGAAATCCAATTGGAGAACGATACCGAAACGGAAGCCCTTACCGTTCCGGAAAGTGCGATTCTTTGGACTGGGGAACGCTCTGTTGTTTATGTAAAGCCAGATTCCGAAGAAGGGATTTTTGAGATGCGCGCAGTGACCTTGGGGAATTTGGTCAATGGGAATTATGTAGTGGTTTCTGGATTGAGTTCAGGGGAGGAGGTAGTCGCCAAGGGTGCCTTCACCGTGGATGCCGCTGCGCAACTCCAAGGAAAAAAATCCATGATGAACAAAAGCGGGGGAAGAACCATGACCGGACATGAAGGACATGGAGCTGGAATGCAAATGGATATGGAAGTCTCAAAAGATACCAAGAAGGCCTTTGATGTATTGTTGGATCCGTACCTCAAATTGAAAGATGCCTTGGTGGCTTCCAACTTGAAACAAGTACAACAATTTGCCCGTGAGGGAATGGAAAGTGCCAAACAAATTGCAGCCATGGAAATGGATGAAAAGACAAAGATTCATTTTTCGAAGATTGGGAATCAATTCGCGGCTATTGGTTCAGAAAGTTCCTTGGATAGCCAACGGAATCATTTTGTCCAATTGTCGGAAAGCATGATACTGATTGGAAGTCGAATAACCGGAATGGGTAAAAAACTGTATGTACAACAATGTCCCATGGCCAATCAAAATAGCGGGGCAAATTGGCTGAGTCTGGACGAGGAAATCAAAAATCCATATTACGGTGAAGCCATGTTGAAATGCGGAAGCACAGTCGGCGTAATAAACTGATAATCAAAATATAAAGAATATTTTATTTCCAATTTAGTTAATATTTAGCCAATAAAAATTTTGGAATTGAAAACTGATATACATTTACTTCAGTTTTTAATTTATTGACTCATGAAACAAGCGAAGTCAACTGGAAAGTCATCTCCTGCCAAAGCTGTAAAAAGCAATGCCAAGAAGACTACCCAAGCTACTGGTAAGAAGAAGTAACTTGTGGTTTTTTGGCCCAAAGGGCCATAACTGAAAAGAAAGAAAAACGCCCTGATGAAAATCAGGGCGTTCCTATATAAATCCCGAAAGGATATTACATCATTCCTGGCATTCCGCCACCACCCATTGGAGGTACGGCAGGAGTATCTTCCTTGATGTCGGTCAATGCACATTCAGTGGTCAAGATCATACCTGCAACCGAAGCGGCATTTTCCAAAGCAATACGGGTCACTTTCTTGGGATCGATGATTCCAGCTTTCAACATGTCAACATATTGATCGGCCTTGGCATCGTAACCAAAGTCCTTCTTGCCTTCCAAAACCTTGGAAATTACAACAGAGCCCTCGCCTCCAGCGTTTTCAACTATGGTGCGCAATGGAGCTTCAATGGCCTTGGCCACGATCTGAACCCCAGTGGTTTCGTCCAAAGATTCGGTTTCCAATTTCTCAAGGACTTTCTTGGCACGTACCAAAGCAACACCACCACCGGCAACGATGCCTTCTTCAACAGCGGCGCGGGTAGCATGCAAAGCATCGTCCACACGGTCTTTCTTTTCTTTCATTTCCACTTCAGAGGCAGCACCTACGTACAATACCGCAACACCACCAGCCAATTTGGCCAAACGCTCTTGCAATTTTTCTTTGTCGTAATCTGAGGTTGTAGTCTCGATTTGCGCCTTGATCTGGTTCACTCTGGCTTTAATGTCAGTCGCTTTTCCTGAACCATTTACGATAGTAGTGTTGTCCTTATCGATGGTCACGGTCTCGGCAGTACCCAACATGTCCAAAGAAGCATTTTCCAAAGAGAAACCTCTTTCCTCAGAGATAACGGTACCTCCGGTCAAGATGGCGATGTCTTCCAACATGGCTTTTCTTCTGTCCCCGAATCCAGGAGCTTTCACAGCGGCAATTTTAAGACCACCTCTCAATTTGTTCACTACCAAAGTGGCCAAGGCTTGACCTTCAACATCCTCGGCAATGATCAACAATGGTCTTCCTGATTGCGCAACGGGCTCAAGAATAGGAAGGATTTCCTGTAGGTTGGAGATTTTCTTGTCGAAAAGAAGAATATATGGATTCTCCAAATCGGCAATCATTTTGTCGGTATCGGTCACGAAGTAAGGAGAAAGATATCCTCTATCAAACTGCATTCCTTCCACAACATCTACATAGGTATCGGTACCTTTGGCTTCTTCTACAGTGATAACACCTTCTTTACCTACTTTTTCAAAAGCAGTGGCGATAAGGTCACCAATGGTATCGTCATTGTTGGAAGAAATAGCGGCAACCTGTTTTATTTTGTCAGTATCGCTACCTACTTTTTTGGCTTGTTTTTCCAAATCGGCCACCAAGGCTTCAACGGCTTTGTCAATACCGCGTTTCAAATCCATGGGATTGGCACCTGCGGCAACGTTTTTCAAACCTTCTTTTACAATCGCTTGGGCCAAAACAGTGGCGGTAGTGGTACCATCACCGGCTTGGTCATTGGTTTTGGAAGCAACTTCCTTCACCATTTGGGCACCCATATCTTCTAGGGCGTCCTCCAATTCAATCTCTTTTGCAACGGATACACCATCCTTGGTCACTTGGGGAGCGCCAAAGGATTTGCTGATGATTACGTTTCTTCCCTTGGGACCCAAGGTTACTTTAACGGCTTCGGCTAATTTATCAACGCCTCGTTTCAGGCCGTCACGTGCATCTATATCAAACTTAATGTCTTTTGCCATTTTATTATTTTGTTTTGTCATTCCTGTATTTCGATTATGCTCAACATAAACTCCAACAGGAACTTTTTAGTTATACTTTTTGGTTTCTAGATGGATTCCCGCTTTTGCGGGAATGACATGTTGGTTACACTATTGCCAAAATATCACTCTCGCGCATGATCAAATAATCCGTTCCGTCCAATTTAAGTTCGGTTCCGGCATATTTTCCATAGAGTACGGTATCTCCAACCTTTACGGTCACTTTTTCATCCTTGGTGCCAGGACCAACAGCAACTACATTGCCTTTTTGGGGTTTTTCCTTTGCGTTGTCCGGGATGATGATACCGGAGGCAGTTTTGGTCTCAGCCTGAAGAGGTTCGATCAAGACCCGATCTGCCAATGGTTTGATGCTTACTTTAGCCATATTTTTTACGTTTTAGGTATTTGTTTTTAAAATTCTCGAAATATTGGGGCAGAAATTATGCCATTGCCCAAAAACTGACATTATGGAAAACAAAAATGCCAGCTTGTCATTCAAGCTGGCATTTTTGTATCTGTTGTCATTGTTCTTAGTTGATCGTGTCAGCGGGATTTGTGGTGTCTGCCGCAGGAACCTGCTCTGGAACTTCTTCTGGAAGCGCTTCAGGAACTGTAGTTTCAGTTCCGTCACCCTGTAGAAGTTTTGAGTCTGCTTGGCTATAGCTTCCCTTTAGGGAAACATTGGAAAGCAAAATCAAAACAACCAATAAAGTGGCAAGGGTCCAAGTACTTTTGTCCAAGAAATCCCCTGTCTTTTTTACACCACCAACAACTTGGGTACCACCTCCTCCAAAAGAAGAGGAAAGACCACCACCTTTTGGATTTTGGACCATGATGACCAATACCAACAAAAGGCACACGACGATAATCAATATCAAAAAAATTGTAAACGTGCTCATTACTATCTTATTCTTTTTCTTTTTGCAGCTTCTTCACCGCCCGAATTTGGTCTGCAAAGAAACCACTTTTTTCTGGATATTTCAAACTCAATATTTTAAAGGCTTGAATGGCCTTTTTGTACTTTTTTTGTTCCAAATACACCTTGGCCAAAGTCTCTGTCATAAGCTCGTTTTTATCGAACTTGGTGGACTCTTTGATGTTCACCTTGGCATTGGCATTTTCTGTAGGGACAATTTTCGGATTGTTCTCGATGAACTTGTCCAAAAGCTCAAATTTTTTCTTTTTCTCCAGCTCCTCCATGACCTCCTGTGCCTCTTGGGGTTCCTCTGCTTCGTGTTTGGAAGTAAGTTTGAGCCATTCGGTAAAGGAATGCTTCTCTTTTTTGGTGAAGGGTATGGGTTTGCCCAACTGCAATTCGGCTTCCGGAGTGGGGTCTTCCTCCTTGGTTTCTTCCAAAACAGGTTCTTCGGGGGTTTTGGATTTGAACAGGGCCGGATTCAATATTTGTTCCGCATCTTGTATATTTTGGGGCAAGGCCACTTCTTCGGCATCCACCAGCATGGCGTTTACAGTTTCGCTGGGTTCAATTTCTTCCGAAACGGCGTTTTGGTCCTCCAATTTAGAACCCCGGCCAGCAATGGTGTCGGCAATATTGTTCTGCACAAATTCTTGCGATGTAATATAATCGAACAACACTTCGCGGTCTGCGGTATGGGCCGCGGTAACTTTTAGAGCTCCATTGTATTTATAGCTGTCCAGATTTTTAAGCCCCTTTAAATGCAGCGCCCGTGCTGCCTGAAAATAGGGGTACTCCTCAATAATATCTTCCAACTCCCTGGTCTGCTTTGGGGACAGGATGGTGTTGGACTTTTGAAGAATATGTATAAAATCCGATACATTCATAATCATTACCAATTTCCTAAGGATGCATTAAAAATATCCTGGGTAAGGCGTTCAAAAATTTCTTCGTGTGCGGCTGCTTGGATTGCTGTCAATGAAGCAGCGGCATCAAAATCATAGAAAAATGAAAATCGACGTTCAAAATCAGCATCATCCTTTGTGGTGTTGTAAAACCGTACATTTACGCTCATGGTCAATCGGTTTTGGGCCGTTCTCTGGTCGGAGGTTGCCGTCATGGGGATGACCTTGTACTCCACAATTTCACCTTCGTACAAAAGATCACCGTTGCTGCCGGTGAGCGATAGGCTGGTGAGGTTATTGATCATATCCTGAAGTGCCAAGGTAAAATCGCGATCCAATCCGGGCACAATGGTGGAACCGGGGCTTTGGTCGGCATAATTCTGGAAAAAGTTGACCTGAAAACTAGTGGCCGTCCCAATATCTGCTCCCGAAAAGTTATAGGCTCCACAACTATAAAGACTGAGAATAAATCCTAAAAGTCCAATTTTAAAACCATTTTTCTTCATGTATATCAATTCAAATTTTAAACTTGGAGTGTTATAGATCGTATTGTTTTATTTTTCGGTATAGGGTCCGTTCAGAAATGCCCAATTCGGCAGCCGCGGCTTTGCGTTTTCCACGATTGCGTTCCAGTGATTTCCTAATAAGTTCTATTTCCTTTTCCTGTAAAGATAGGGTTTCTTCTTCTTCGATCTCCTCGGCAAAATGGTACCGGTCTTCTGGGGATTGGGTCACTACCATGGGTTTTTCCACAGTGGGCTCAGGAAGATGCAGTACCTCGGCCATGGACTCTTCTTCCTGCTCAAACTCTTCTTCCTTGCCTCCATAGATTTTGCGGATCAGGGTTTCATTCTCCTCTTGGACCTTTTCAGAAGTATCGTTTTTCAAAAGTTCCAAGGTCAGTTTTTTCAAATCATTGAGGTCACTTTTCATATCAAACAAAACCTTGTACAAAATTTCCCTTTCGTTGCTGAAGTCACCTTCTTTTTTAGTCTGACCCACCACGGCGGGTAAATTGGAGCCACTGGAACTGGGCAGGTAGCTGTTCAGGGTTGCCGCAGAAATGTTCCTGTTCTCTTCCAATACCGAAATCTGTTCTGCAATGTTCCGCAATTGTCTGATGTTGCCCGGCCAACGGTATTTCAGCAATAATTGAACCGCATCATCCTCTAAACGGATGGTGGGCATTTTGTACTTCTGCCCAAAATCCGAGGCAAACTTCCTGAACAACAAATGGATGTCCTCCCTGCGTTCCCGAAGAGGAGGGATGCCAATTTCCACGGTGCTTAATCGATAGTAGAGGTCTTCCCTGAACTTTTCTTTTTTAATGGCCTCGAACATGTTGATGTTGGTAGCGGCCACAATTCTTACGTCAGTTTTTTGAACCTGGGAAGATCCCACTTTTAAAAACTCTCCGTTTTCCAAAACACGGAGCAACCGCACTTGGGTGGTAAGGGGAAGTTCCCCTACCTCGTCCAAGAAGATGGTTCCGCCATCGGCTACCTCAAAATACCCACTTCGGGTCTGGGTGGCTCCGGTAAAGGCCCCTTTCTCATGGCCAAATAGCTCACTGTCTATGGTTCCCTCCGGGATGGCCCCACAGTTTACGGCAATATATTTGGCATGTTTTCGGTGCGATAGGGAATGGATGATCTTGGGGATGGCCTCTTTTCCCACACCACTTTCCCCGGTCACCAAAACCGATATGTCCGTGGGAGCTACTTGAATGGCCTTTTCTAAGGCACGGTTTAGCTTGACGTCATTGCCAATGAGCTCAAACCGTTGTTTAATGGATTGAACGCTCTCCATATATTAGTTGTTCTTTGAGTATTCCAAAGCCTCTCCAAGGAGTGTGGCCGAGGTGCAATCATTGATTTGTACATTCACAAAATCGCCCACTTTGTAGTTTTCCTTTGGAAAGACCACAACGGTGTTTTGCGAATTCCGGCCCATCCAATGGGTATCGGATTTTTTGGACGGACCCTCAATAAGGACTTCCTCAATTTTGCCTACATGTTGCTGGGTACGGTAATGGCTATGCTTTTGTTGCAGTTCGATGATTTCCGTGAGGCGTCTTTTCTTGATAGCTTCAGGAATGTCATCTTCCATCTTTCTTTCGGCCAAGGTCCCGGGCCGTTCAGAATAGGCAAACATGAAACCAAAATCATACTTTACATACTCCATGAGGCTCAAGGTATCCTGATGGTCCTCTT
>JAUICT010000111.1 GCA_030429325.1 Bacteroidia bacterium | reverse complement strand
AAAGGAAGTAAAAGAGGAAACTGGGATTGAGGTTGAGGCAATAAGACTACTGGCCGTTTATGACAAGCGGGAACACCCACATCCACCAGCTCCCCTTTATGTGTACAAACTGATTTTTCTCTGCCAAATGACAGGAGGGGAGATTCTAGCGGGGTTTGACATGCTGGACGCTGGCTTTTTTCCTTTGGATAATCTTCCAGAACTTTCAGAAGAACGGATTTTGGAAGAGCAGATACACGCATTGTTTAAAAATGCAAAATCCACAGAAACCAAAGTGTATTTTGACTAAAAACAGACCTAATGCCACAACATCTTAACATTGCGTTGATCCAATCCCATTTGCATTGGGAGGCACCACAAGAGAACCGAACTATGTTCGAGGAAAAAATCAATACCATTTCCAACGAGGTGGATGTAATTGTGCTGCCTGAAATGTTTACTTCTGGATTTACCATGAATCCAAAACATTTGGATGCTTCGGAAGGAATCAAAACCGTGGAGTGGATGCAAGGTCAGGCAAAAAAGAAGGATGCTGCAATAGTGGGCAGTATGGTATTTCAAGAAGACGACAAGTTTTTCAATCGATTGTGGTTTGTTCAACCTGATGGAGGTCTTTCAACCTATGATAAAAAACACACTTTTACCCTTGCAGGAGAGGATAAGGTCTATACCGCAGGAGTTGAAAAAGTACTTGTCGATTTTCGAGGTTTCAGAATACGCCCATTAATTTGCTACGATCTTCGGTTTCCGGTATGGGCCCGTAATGCCGAAAATTATGATGTTTTGATTTATGTGGCCAATTGGCCCAAACCTCGAATTGAAGCATGGGACGCACTGCTTAAGGCGAGGGCCATAGAAAATATGGCTTATACCATAGGGGTGAACAGGGTCGGGCAGGACAATCTGGGACATGAATACCCAGGGCATTCAGGAGTTTATGATACGTTGGGAAACCCTATTACATATTCAGAAAAGGAAGAGATTATTTATACTACTTTGGATAAAGCGCATATAGAATCCACTAGGGAAAAACTTAAGTTTTTGGAAGATAGGGATGACTTTACTCTGAAATAATAAAATTCTGCTCCAATTCCCAATTGGCCCGCACTTCTATGACATCAGGATAATAACTGATCCGTTCGGGTTGGAGTTTCTTAAGATAACTGCCGGTGTCCCATTTACCGTTCCCATTGTCATCAAAAATAACCCGCACCACATAATTGCCAGGCTCTAGGTTGCTGAACTCAAATATTTTGGATTCAGGAGCAATAATTTCACGTTGCAGTTCCCCCTTCTCATTGGTTAACTGTAGTATCAGCGGGTATTTAACAGCGCCTCCAAGGGTCATCCTAAGGTTGCCATAATCAGCATAGCCACTGGTTGAAATGACATAGTCCAGAGAATCGTTCTGTATTCCAAAGAAATCAGAAACTGCCCCGGGAAGTAGAGAAAAACGGTATCGTTGGTTGGGTTCAATATCAAAATCAAAATCGATTTTGTTCTCCACAGTATCCAAAACATAACTGTAGGGAGCCAATAGGGAATCGCTTACCACCAGCCCAATTTTTGAGGTATCCACGGCAACAATGGGCGTGTTTGCCAGTAAGCTGAACGTATCTTCAAAATTAAATTTCCCCCTAACCCCAGAAGATAGAGTAAGGGAATCCAAAGCCAATTTTCTGGTTTTTACGGTAAAGGTGTCTATCAACTCCAGTTTGGTATTGGCAATGGTAAAAATGATGGAATCTATATCGGTTGGGGTAATCCAATAGTTTAAGGTATCCTTTTCACGATCTTTCAGTATTTTAGTCTGTACTGAATCTGGCAATTGGGTCAACGTTTCGATCTGGATATCCTCCCCATCTCCTTGATAGCCAAAAATAATGCGGTTTTTGGCCGCATAACTGGGCACGGAAACGCTATAGTCAGGTTCCTCCAAGAACAAGTTCAGCAAGTAGGTGGAATCTGTTGGGATGGTTATGGTATCTTCCAAAAACCCAATTTTGTCCTGTTTTTGGTTAAATAGATGGTTTTTATTTACATCTTTTAGGGCAACGAGAGCATATTTTCCTGCCCTAAGGTTATTCAATTGAAAAAGAGGCAGGCTATCCCCGGTACTGGCAATATAATTGGGGGGATTTCTGTAAATGGTGGAATCTGTATAGGTGCTGTCCATTTCGTAAAGCATAACGCTGATGAACTGATCCGCTTTTTTGTTGAAAGCGTCCTTTACGGCCCCAGAGAGTGTTAAAGAATCAATATAGGTCCCAGTGGAGAAAACATAGGTGAGAAAACTGTTGGGGTTTCCTTCATTATTATCTACAATGCTCTGCCCAAAATTGAAGGTGTACGTGGTATTTTCACGTAAGGTGTCCTTTATGATGACCTCAATGTATTTACGGGGACCGCCTTGCGGGGTAATTTCTGGAGCGTTTTTTAAAGGAGGGGAAACCACAAGCTGGTTTTGCACATCCTCAAGCTTTATAAGTTCATCAAAATAAAGTCGAAATTTTTCGGCCTTGAAATTAATGGTAAAATTTTCTGGCTCCATGCGTACGAGCTTTGGTGGGGCAACATCTTTGGGTCCGCCTGTAGGTGTGCCCCTTCTGGCACATTGCCATAATGCGAGGCCCATGAGGACAAAAAATAACAAACCCAACATTTTTCTTACGTATACCATGCAAAAAACCATGTGGGACAAAGAAACAACTAATTTAAAAATTGACGGTAGGCATTAATAAAATTTAACCCTATGGGACCACTGCTATGCTTAGTACGGAAATATCATTGGGCTTTATTTTCAGTAGTACTTTGGCACATGATTCTATGGTGGCACCTGTGGTTATCACATCATCAACAAGTAGTACGTGCCCCAAGCCCATTTTGGCCAAAGGATTTATTTCAAAAGCCTCTTTGGAGTTTTCCCAGCGCAACTGTCTATCTTTCTTCGTCTGGGTTTTGGTGTTTAAGGTTTTAAGAAGTACATCATCCCTATATTCGGCACCAATGGCCTCGGCAATTTTTTGTGCAAAGAGTGCCACTTGGTTATACCCTCTTTTTTTTAGTTTCTTGGGATGGAGAGGAACTGGGATAACAACATCAATTTTACCCAGACCCATTTCTTTTCTTAATTGGGCACCATACCAATCCCCAAAAAAACCGCCAATTTGTTCTTGATTTTTGTATTTTAAGGAGTGTAAAAGATTTTTCACAATTCCATTTTTGGAGAAAAAAACAAAGGAAGCCGACTTTTTTAGGGCAATTCGACCATAAAAAATACGGTCCACCGTGTTTTCTTCCAAGAAGTTATGATCGGTGAGTGGCATCTCATGTCGACAAACGGCACACAAAATGCTTTCTCCTCTGAATAATTGGGCATTACATCCAAAACATACCCTTGGCAATAGTATGTTGTTAATCTCGTTTATTATCTTAGCCAACCTTTTTGGTATCAAATCTTATTACGCGTTAGAGTAGTCTGTCAACCCATGAACCCCCAAGATAATAATTTCAACTACAAGATCATCTTTGCTGCGCTAGTTGCGGTCATTGTGGGTATTCTTATTGCTTTCTACTATAGCTACGCCCAATCTAGGAACCAAATGTCGTTCTTGGAGCAGGAAAAATCACTTTTGGTGAAGGATCTTACTTTGATGAAGGCCGAAGTGGACAGACTTTCGGGACTTAACGAAGTGAACGATATTGAACTTCAAACTTCAAGGTTCAGGGTGCAGCAACTCTTGGATTCTGTGGGAAGGTTGAATTTCAGCATTACCAAACTCAAGGAAACCCGAAAAGAGCTTCGTAAATTGGAAGTCAGGTTTGACAGCCTTAAACTAAAAAACAACTTTCTTAGGTATAACAACAGCCTTTTGGCCAGTAGATACGAAGAAACCCGAAAGCAGTTGGAAGATTTAAGGGGAAGGGCCAGCTCCATGGAGCAGACTGAATCGCTTCTCAGGGAAACCAACAGGGAGCTTACCAGGGAATTGCGCATTAAAAGCTATCTAAAATTGCAGGATGCCGAAGGTAGTGGGTTCCGATTGCGAGCAGGAAGGCCCATAAAGACCAACAAGGCCTCCACTATTGAAAAATTACGGGGATGTGTTACCATTTTGAGTGATCCTAACGAACGTGGCGATGTAAAAGTGGTATACCTACAGTTTTTGGATCCCAATATGGCCGTGATAGAAGACAATGCCAATACCATATCGGTCAGCGGTAACATCTACAGCAAAAAAGTAGAGATTGTATATACGGGCAAAGAAATCAGTATTTGTGATGCCATTACCGTACCCGAAGGCTCCTTGGCCGAAGGAATTTACACCCTTAATGTTTTTGAGGACGAAAGATTGCTCGCTTCCACAGAATTTCAGCTGAAATAACACACTTCTTTTTGGGTAAAATTCTATTTTTGCCCAATGGCAAATCAGGAAGACATTTTTAAGAAGGTTATCTCCCACGCAAAGGAATACGGCTATGTATTTCAATCCAGTGAGATATATGACGGACTCAGTGCTGTTTATGATTATGGACAGAACGGAGCAGAGTTGAAGAAAAACATTCGCGAATATTGGTGGAAAGCCATGGTGCAGCTCAATGAGAACATTGTGGGCATAGATGCCGCCATATTTATGCATCCTACCACATGGAAGGCTTCCGGCCACGTGGATGCCTTTAACGACCCGTTGATAGATAACAAGGATTCCAAAAAAAGATATCGGGCCGACGTCTTGATCGAAGATTATGTCGCCAAGATAGAATCCAAAATAGACAAGGAAGTCGCCAAGGCTTCCAAACGTTTTGGGGATAGTTTTGACAAGGAGCAGTTCTTGTCCACCAACCAACGTGTAGTGGATTATCAGGCCAAGGCCGATGAAATCCTAAAACGAATGGCAAAATCCTTGGAAAACGAGGATTTGGCCGATGTCAAGGCTCTTATTGAGGAATTGGAAATTGCTTGTCCATTATCAGGATCTAAAAACTGGACAGATGTTAAGCAGTTTAACCTCATGTTCGGTACCAAGTTGGGTGCTTCCGCCGATAGTGCCATGGACCTATACCTTCGTCCTGAGACTGCACAAGGGATTTTTGTCAACTTTTTGAATGTACAGAAAACGGGGAGGATGAAGATTCCCTTTGGAATTGCCCAAACCGGAAAAGCCTTCCGTAACGAGATCGTGGCCCGCCAGTTTATTTTCCGTATGCGGGAGTTTGAACAGATGGAGATGCAGTTTTTCATTAAGCCGGGAACCCAAATGGAGTGGTACGAGGCTTGGAAGGAAAAACGAATGAAGTGGCATCTTTCCTTGGGAATGGGGGCAGATAACTACCGTTTCCATGACCATGAAAAATTGGCCCACTACGCCGATGCGGCCGCCGATATTGAATTCAAGTTCCCATTCGGGTTCAAGGAATTGGAAGGAATCCACTCCAGAACCGATTTTGACTTGGGCAACCACGAAAAATATTCAGGCAAGAAACTACAATATTTCGACCCGGAAGAGAACAAGAGCTACGTGCCCTACGTGCTGGAAACCTCCATCGGCTTGGACCGTATGTTCTTGGCCGTATTCTCCAACTCACTGCAGGAGGAAGAGCTTGAAAATGGCTCTACCCGGACCGTTTTGAAGATTCCAGCGGTATTGGCTCCCAATAAAGTGGCTGTTTTGCCATTGCTCAAACGGGATGGTCTGCCCGAAGTGGCCCAAAAATTGGTTGATGACCTAAAGTGGGACTTCAATGTGGATTATGATGAAAAAGACGCCGTAGGGCGTCGTTACCGTCGCCAGGATGCTGCGGGGACACCGTTCTGTGTCACTGTGGACCATCAAACTTTGGAAGACAAAACCGTGACCATTCGCCATAGGGACACCATGGAACAGAAGCGGGTAAAACTTTCCGAAGTGAAAGACATCATTTCCAAGGAAGTTGATATGCGTTATTGGTTGCAGAAAATCCAGTAATCTTTATTCAGCCCGGATACCTTTGGTGGTAAAGGAAAGGCCCTGTTGCCCAGATGTAGAAATCATTACGCCCTCAAAATAGGGTTCATGGGATGTGGGTTTTATGCTCCAGTGGAATAAAAAGTTGGCGCCGGTACCCCCAGATTGGTCCTTCTCGTCTATGACGATTTCCACCGTCTCCATGGGTTTTATAAAAATGGGCTTATCAAAATAAGTCCTTATGGAATTTCCGTGGGTATCAAAATACTCTGCTTTTCGGATGAAAATGGAATCCTTCAAGTTGGTGTTGCGCATGCTGATGGTTCCCGTAAGGTTATGGGTTCGGTGTTCCGTTTCGCTGTAAATCTGCGAGTACACGGAAAGATAAGAGGAGCCTTCTACCAGTGAATCACTTACCGAAAGTGCCACGGTACGGGCACTCCAGTTTATGGGGTCCACGGAACTGACGTCTTTATGCGCCTTTTTGTCACAGGACAAGATAAACAAGGACAATAGGATCAAGACCAATTTGGGCATAGGTAATGTTGTGTTTTGACTAAGATACGGAATAGTAGAGGTTGTAAACCAGGTTCTCGATACTTTTCCTTCGGAAAAACTCGAACTGACGGGTTTTCTATGTCACATTGAGCGCAGTCGAAATGTAGACACTGCCAGAATAGCCCTTTTTTTTGCATCCATTGTTTAGGGCCCTATTTATGAGACCCTGAAACAAGTTCAGGGTGACGGTTCTGGTATTTAATCAAAACCCTCACTGAAAAACTCTTCAAGGGTCATGTCAAAAGCTTGGGCAATTTTAAGAAGGCTGGTGTATTGCATATCTGTACCCGTTTCATAACGAC
>JAUICT010000110.1 GCA_030429325.1 Bacteroidia bacterium | reverse complement strand
CAGGGGTTGGTTTTTGTAATTTTCGTATCGGTTTTTGGCCAAGCCTTTGGCTGTTTGCTTGTTGTCCAGTAGATAGGAAGTCTTGAACCAAGTGTCACGAAGCGAAGCAATGTTCAGTCCAATTTCCACCCCGTTGTTTTTGATTTTCAAGGTATTTTCTGAAGTAGGGGTTCCGATTTTGGCAAAGTTGATACCTGCTTGTTGCAAAACATCTTCCACGGAATCATCCTTACTTTGGAAAACCAGACCAATATTTTCACTGAACAGTAATTTGATGATGTCTTTTTCCCCAATATCAGAGAGGTCCAAGTTGGCCCCAAGGTCATTATCGGCAAAGCAGAGTTCCAAAAGGGTGGTGATCAGACCTCCTGAGGCTACATCATGTCCGGTCAAAATCTGGTCTTCCTTGACAAGTTTTTGCAAAGTGTTGAAAACGGTCTTTACATAGTCGGCATCCAAAACCGATGGGGTTTCATCTCCAATACCATTCAAAATTTGGGCAAAGGAAGAACCTCCCAATTTGTGCCCATCTTTGGAAACATTGATATAGTAGATGGCACCGCCGCCTTTTTGAAGGACAGGCTCCACTACTTTGGTAATATCGTTACAATTGGCTGCCGCAGAAACAATGACGGTTCCAGGGGACAACACCTCCTCGTTCTTATATTTTTGCTTCATCGAGAGGGAATCTTTACCTGTAGGTACATTGATGCCCAATGCAATACTGAAATCTGAAAGGGACTCCACGGCCTCATACAAACGGGCATCTTCGCCTTCATTTCGGCAGGGCCACATCCAGTTGGCTGAGAGAGAGACGGATTTTAAACCATCTTTTAAGGGTGCCCATATGATATTGGTCAAAGCTTCAGCCACACTGTTCCTACTTCCGGCCTTGGCATCTATCAATGCAGAAATGGGGGAGTGCCCAATACTGGTGGCAATACCTTCCTTGGTCTTAAAGTCCAAGGACATTACGCCGCAGTTGTTCAAGGGTAATTGAAGAGGTCCAGCACATTGTTGTTTGGCCACATGGCCACCCACACAACGGTCTACCTTATTGGTGAGCCAATCCTTGCAGGCTACGGCTTCCAGTTGCAGTACCTGCTCCAAATAGTCGTGGAAATGCTCCAAGGAATAGGATAGGGCAGGGTATTTTTGTTGGGAAGTGGTGTCCTCCATAATGGTCTTGGGAGAGCTTCCGAACATATCCGAAAGTTCCAAATCCATGGGTTTTTCACCTGATTTTTGCGATTCAAAAGTAAATCGATGGTCACCAGTGACCTCACCCACATTGTACATAGGGGCACGTTCACGGGCGGCTACACGGTCCAACAACCCCAAATCTTTTTCACCAATGACCAATCCCATACGTTCTTGGGATTCGTTGCCGATAAGTTCTTTTTTGGATAGGGTTGGGTCTCCAACCGGTAATTTATCGGTATTAATGGTACCTCCCGTATCTTCCACCAGTTCCGACAGACAGTTGAGGTGTCCACCGGCTCCGTGGTCATGGATGGAAACAATAGGGTTGTCATGGCTCTCCAAGAGTCCGCGAACGGCATTGGAAGCCCTTTTTTGCATTTCTGGGTTGGAACGTTGTACGGCATTCAACTCAATGGCAGAGCTAAATTCGCCCGTATCGGCGCTTGAAACTGCTGCACCGCCCATTCCAATACGGTAATTGTCGCCCCCTAGAACGACTATTCTGTCTCCTTTTTTTGGGGTGTCTTTCAAGGCTTGATCCTTTTTCCCGTAACCTATGCCCCCTGCGAGCATGATCACCTTGTCAAACCCGAGCTTACGGGCTTCTTCCTGATGCTCAAAAGTGAGTACGGAACCTGCTATCAGGGGTTGACCAAACTTGTTGCCAAAATCAGAAGCTCCGTTGGAAGCCTTGATTAAAATGTCCATTGGGGTTTGGTACAGCCAGTCACGTTCGGTCATTCCCTTTTCCCATGGACGATTCTCTTCCAAACGGGAATAGGAGGTCATGTAAACTGCGGTTCCAGCCAAAGGCAGAGATCCTTTACCTCCGGCCAAACGGTCCCGGATTTCCCCTCCAGAACCTGTGGCAGCCCCATTGAAAGGCTCAACGGTGGTTGGAAAGTTGTGGGTTTCCGCTTTTAGGGATAGTACCGAATTAAATTCTGTTTCTTCGTAGTAATCGGGCTTGTCGGCACTTTTCGGCGCAAATTGAATGGCTTTGGGCCCTTCAATGAACGCTACGTTGTCCTTGTAGGCCGAAACGATATCATTTGGATTGGCCTCTGATGTTTTTTTGATGAGTTTGAAAAGGGAGGAGGGCATTTCCTTACCGTCAATAACAAAAGTGCCGTTGAATATTTTATGTCTGCAGTGCTCGGAGTTCACTTGGCTGAATCCAAAAACTTCGGAGTCTGTTAGCTTACGTCCCAATTTTTTGGAAAGTCCTTCTAGGTAAGACACTTCTTCGTCACTCAGGGCCAATCCTTCTTTTTGGTTGTAAGTGGCAATGTCATCAATTTCCAAAATAGGTTCTGGAACAATGTCAATTGTAAAAATATCTTGATCCAACCCTTTGTATTTCTGGAACAACATGGGGTCGTAATCGGTATGGTCTTCCGCAACGGCGTGAAACTCCTCAATCCGCAGGATGCCATCGATGCCCATATTCTGGGTGATTTCCGTGGCATTGGTACTCCAGGGTGTAACCATGGCAGCACGGGGCCCAACAAAAAAGGCGTCCAGGGACGCCGCTTGTATCTTGGGTTGGTTGCCAAACAACCAAGTTAGTTTTTCAATGTCTTTTTGAGCAATCTCCTGAGTGGTCTGGACGGCAAAAACCTTAGTAGCCTTGTCCCCGAAAAAATGAATCATACAGAGTATGGATTGAACGGTTTAAGAAAGTGCAAATTTACGGTTTTGCATCAGAATTCATCCAATGATATAAGTGTTTTGTTAACGAAGTGGTGTTGATAGTGCATTCGTCAATTGGAAATGGGCATGCGTCAATTCACCACCTTGTGCGAATAGCATTAATATATTTGTTTTTGTCGTACTACAAAAAGAAAAAACAAATCATGATAAAAAAAACAACTCTTATAATCTTAATCCTGTTATCCGCTAAAGTTTATTCTCAAAAATGCAAAACTGCTAAAGACCCATTTACCAATGAAGAAATAAAATCTTTTGATTTTAAAAATAAGACGGTCTATTTTGAAATTAAAAATGACAGCATAACACTTGATATTGTATTCAACTATTGGGGAGAAAGAGAACATATATTTAAAGAAGGAACAGGATTGTCAATTAAACTTGAAACTGGGGCTAAAATAGATTTAAAAACAATTATGGATTCTAAGCCAAAAATTGAAAGTTCGATTTCTACCAGTGGTTTTTACATGGGCTTGGGTAGTGGAATGACCTCAACAAAGGCTGAAAATTTCACAACGTATTCCTTTGTTTTCTTACTCACGGAATCTGAGTTGGAAATGTTGGCAGAATCCAAAATCGAAATCATTAGAATTCCTGACACGGATGAAGAGAAATATGTCGATTTAGAAGCAAAAGGACGGACAGGAAAAAAGATAAAAGCGATTAAAAGGGGGGCAACCTGTATGAGCGAAAACATTTGAGTCTGTACAACAAAGAAGTCAAACAATTTAACAATTCAATAATGAGTTATGTGTCAGTCTATTTTTGTGGCAACGCCTTATGAAGTCAACCAAAGAATCAAAACTCGAAAATAAAATCTTAGCAGTTGTTTTTATTTTAATAACGGTTATTGTCTTAGCACTAATCTTTGATGGAGATAGGGAGAGAATCAACTTTTTCAGACATTTGATTAAAAATATAATTCGAAGCATTGTTTAATGGCATTCATGTTTGGGGTTTATTTTCATATTTCGAATTTCAGAAATGGTTGGATTGGAATTTAACCAAGCTTTCTTTACGGATTTCATCAAATCATTGTAAGTGTCTTTTTAAAAACTTAAACATAAAGGGGATGAAGATGTTTTTCCTATCTTAGAAGGATTAACACTAACTCAAAACCCAACCACATGAAAACTATCAAGACCTTGTTGTCCGGGGTGCTGCTTCTTGGTTGTATTGCATCGACAACCGCCCAAAAAAAATACTCCAAAAAGCAAATTGAAAAATTAAAGGCCGAAGTTGCCCAAATTGTGGAAGGCCATAGAAAACAATCCCAAGTAATGGTGGATAAAATCTTCAGCTTTGCCGAGCTTGGTTTTCAAGAAGTGGAGAGTTCCAAATACCTTACAGGGATTTTAGAAGACAATGGTTTTACCATTGAGCACTCCATTTCTGGTATTCCCACGGCTTGGTTTGCCACTTGGAGCAATGGTGATGGACCAGTAATTGCTTTGGGAAGTGATGTGGACTGTATTCCAAAAGCATCGCAATATCCGGGAGTGGCATATCACAAACCCATCGTGGATGGGGCGCCTGGACATGGGGAGGGACATAACTCGGGAATACCTTTGAACATTACTTCGGCCTTGGCCGTAAAACAAATCATGGAACGCGAAGGTATTGGAGGTACTTTGGTGCTTTGGCCCGGGATTGCCGAAGAATTGGTGGCGGCAAAAGCGTGGTACGTACGTGACGGTCTTTTTGATGATATTGACATGTGTATTTTCACCCATGTTAGCAGTAATTTTAGTGTTTCATGGGGCCCAACCCGTGGAACAGGGCTCATTTCAGTCGAGTATCTTTTTGAGGGAGAAGCGGCCCATTCCGCCGGTGCTCCGTGGCGCGGAAGAAGTGCCCTTGATGCGGCCGAATTGATGAATATTGGATGGAATTACAAACGGGAGCATTTGCATCCCCTCAAACGCTCCCATTCCATTTTCACCGATGCTGGCGATCAACCCAATGTAGTTCCGTCCAAAGCGGCCATTTGGTTCTATTTTAGGGATATTGAATATGAAGGTATCATGGAAATGTACGCCGAGGCCAACGATATTGCCAAAGGAGCGGCCTTAATGACGGGAACCACCATGACCTCTAGGGTTTTGGGGACGGCATGGCCTAGACATTACAATAAGGTGATTGCGGAAACCATGTATGAAAACATTAAGCAAGTTGGCTTGCCTACTTGGTCTGCGGCCGACCAAGCCCTTGCCAAAGCTGTCCAGACAGAAGTGGGCTCGGAGAAGATTGAAGGGCTTTCAACAGAATTGGATGAAATTGGTCTTCCGGTTTTGGAGCCAGTAAGTGGCGGTTCTGATGATATAGGGGATATTTCATGGAAGGTACCTACCGTTACCATGCGTTTTCCTTCCAACATTCCCGGATTGCAGGGGCATCATTGGAGCAACGCCATAACCATGGCTACCCCCATTGCCCATAAAGGGGTAACTGCTGGGGCCAAAGCTGAGGCAATGACAATCTTGGACTTTTTGTTAAAACCCGAATTGCTCAAAGGGGCATGGGACTACTTCAACAATGAACAAAGCAAAGAGACCAAGTACAAACCCATGATCGCTGCGGATGATATGCCACCTACCTATTTGAACAAGGATAAGCAGGATGCCTACCGCTCAGAATTGCAAAAGTACTATTACGATGAAACCAAATACGATACCTATTTGGAACAATTGGGCGTGGAGTATCCAACGGTAAAAGAATAGGATTTTTTGGTATGTCATACTGAGTGTGGCCGAAAACCTTTATGTACATCTCGGCTGCACTTGAACTGACAATGTCTTCAATTTTAAAAAGTATAATTTAGATTCTTTAGTCGTTGCACTCATTTAGAATGGCAAAAATCCAATTGTCAAATTATTGGTTGACTCGAATTACACAGATTTCAACGAATAATCGAAAATTGTTGTTCCAATCTGTTGCCTGAGAGCACCCGGAGGTGGTCGAAGAATACAATAATCCAATAGTCAGGCAATCCAACAATCATCAGCTTGGCCAATGGCACTAATATCAAGCTTTCTTCTTCATCAAGGCCATGTAAAACCCATCAAAACCACTTTCTGAGGCGTAGACATTTTTCTCTCTGATGAACTCAAAATCCTTTCCATTTTCGGATTCCAAGAACTTTTTGACTTGCTCCGAGTTTTCTTGGGGAAGGATGGAGCAGGTGGCATAGACCATTTGCCCGCCTTGTTTGAGCATCTTACTGTAGTTCTGTAAAATATCCTGTTGAACACCCATGATACGATCAATGAACTCAGGTTCCAGCTTCCATTTGGAGTCAGGGTTTCTTTTGATGACCCCTAGACCGGAACATGGGGCATCCAACAACAATCTGTCGGCACTGTTGTGCAATTTTTTAATCACTTTGGTGGAATCTATGGCACGAGTCTCCATATTATGGACCCCATTGCGACGGGCCCTTACCTTAAGCTTTTTGAGTTTACTTTCATAAATGTCCAAAGCAATCAACTGTCCTTTATTTTCCATTTGGGCAGCCAAGTGAAGGGTTTTACCTCCCGCTCCGGCACAGGCATCAATCACACGTTGTCCAGGTTCAACTTCCAAAAAAGGAGCCACCAATTGTGATGAGGCATCTTGTACTTCAAAAAGTCCGTCTTTGAAAGCCGATGTGACAAATACATTTTTCCGTTCCTTGAGCCGCAGGGCGTCAGGATAGTCAGCCAACGTTTCGGTTTCAATATCTTCCTTGGCCAAAAATGACTGTAGTTGATTTTTTTGGATTTTTAAAGTGTTGGTGCGGAGGATTACATCCGCTTGCTGGTTGAGTGCGGCAATTTCCTTGGTCCAAAGTTTGTTGCCCAAGGATTTTTCACCCAGTTCATCCATCCAATCGGGAATGGATTCCCTAAACTTCCTGATTTTT
>JAUICT010000109.1 GCA_030429325.1 Bacteroidia bacterium | reverse complement strand
ACATAGAAAGACTACGTCCACATCTGGATTTACCTCACCGGTAAATGCCAAATCCGTTAATCCCAAAAGGTCTTGATGTGCGGAAGTGATAGGTTTTCCAGCCCTAGTGGTACTGAACACAAAGTCTATTTCCGCTTCGGGGTGGTTCAATAAGATTCGGATGAGTTCCCCTCCTGTATATCCGGACCCTCCTATGATTCCTGCTTTTATCATAATTTTCTTTTTGTCATATCAACGCAGAGCTATTTATCGTCATGCTGAATTTATTTCAGCATCTCATTCTAGTAAGACCCTGAATCAAGTTCAGGGTGACGGCTCTTACATTTTAGTATTTACATGGTTTGAAATTTTTCCCGAATTGGACAGTATTTTAATAAAACCTTTGGCGTCATCGGCGGTCCAACCTTTGTTCATTTCCCCATAACTTCCAAAGGAAGCGTTCATAAGATCATGAGGGGAGGTAACTCCGTTGAGTTCAAATCGGTATGGGTGAAGCGTGACAAAAACATCTCCGGAAACATGCTTTTGCGTATCTGCTAGAAAGGCTTCGATGTTTCGCATCACTTCATCCAAATAGTTTCCTTCATGCAACAACATGCCATAAAAATTGCCCAATTGCTCTTTTTGGTATTGTTGCCATTTGCTCAAGGTGTGCTTTTCCAAAAGATGGTGCGCTTTAATGATGATCAGAGGAGCGGCGGCCTCAAAACCAACCCTTCCTTTAATGCCGATGATGGTGTCTCCCACGTGGATGTCCCTACCAATGGCATATTTGGATGCTATGGCCGATAATTTTTCAATGTTGGCCACAGGGGTATCAGTTTCTCCATCCAAAGCAATCAACTCACCTTTTTTGAAGGTCAGTTTTAATTCTTTGGGTAATTCTTTTTCCAGTTGACTTGGGTAAGCGCTTTCAGGCAGGGGCAAATGGGATGTCAAAGTTTCATCCCCGCCCACTGAGGTGCCCCACAACCCTTTGTTTATAGAGTATTTTGCCTTTTCCCAAGAATAATCAATGCCGTTTTGCTGTAGGTAGTTGATTTCCTCTTCCCGGGCCAACTTTTTATCCCTGATCGGGGTGATGATTTCAATCTCAGGGGCCAAAATTTGAAAGATCATATCAAACCGGACTTGGTCGTTTCCGGCACCGGTACTACCATGGGCAATGTACTGTGCCCCAATTTTCTTGGCGTGGTTCACAATTTCAATGGCCTGCACAATCCGTTCTGCACTTACCGAAAGGGGATAGGTATTGTTCTTAAGGACATTTCCGAAGATGAGGTATTTGACCACTTTTTCATAGAATGATGAAATGGCATTGATGGAGGTGTATGAACTTGCGCCTAGGGTCAGGGCCTTCTCCTCGATTTCCTTGATTTCTTCCTTGCTGAAGCCCCCCGTGTTCACACTTACGGCATGCACTTCAAAACCTTGGTCTTGTGATAGATGTTTTGCACAATATGAGGTGTCTAATCCGCCGCTATAGGCCAATACTAATTTTTTCATGTTGTATTTCTTCTATTAATTGATGTTGCGAGAGCAGTAAGAAACGGTAGCGTTCTCGACTGCGCTCGAACTGACATTTATTTTTGTTTCTTTTTTAAAAAAAGGGCTTCCTTAATTTTTTTCAGTCTTTGAAAGGCTTTGCTGTTGAGTTTTTTGGTCTCTGGTTTTTTGGTGTTCGGGTCGTACAGCATGCCCGTGCACAGGCACATTTTCTGTTCGGTCCGGGTAAGGATATCGAAATTCTTACAGGTCTGACAGCCTTTCCAGAATTCGGGATCATCGGTCAGCTCAGAAAATGTGACGGGTTTATAGCCTAGTTCATAATTCATTTTCATTACGGCCAAGCCCGTGGTAATGCCAAAAATTTTGGCATCGGGAAATTTTTTTCGGGAGAGGTCAAAAATGGCCTTTTTTATTTCCTTGGCCAATCCTTGGTTTCGGTAATCTGGATGTACGATCAATCCAGAGTTGGCCACAAAACCCTTGTTGCCCCATACTTCTATATAGCAGAATCCGGCAAATTTATCGCCATCCAGGGCAATGATAGCATTCCCATTTTGCAACCGCTTCATAATGTACTCTGGAGTACGTCTGGCAATTCCGGTACCTCGTACCTTGGCAGATTCCGTGATGGTATCACTTATGATGTGCGCGTATTTAAAATGTGATTCGTTAGCAACTACAATTTCCATTGCAAGCGTTTAAACTGATAAAAAATTAATGAAAGATGTTGGTTTGTTGTTGCGGAAATGGACTCACCTATTTCCATAGATCGTGATGCACCCTTACGGGCGACGACGGGGAGAAAATGGACGTACTGGAGCAGGGATGCTCAATGTATGCAATATGTATTGTTGTCCTTTCATTTCGGGATTAAAAGTACAAATTAATTCCAATTGACCTAAGAACAGATTTATTTTTTAAAGAAATATAACTTTTTTGGGCCTTTGCTTATCATTTCATAAATAAAAAAGCCTATGACCAAAATGTATTCAAAAGCCAACAACCACATATTTTCCTTGAAATCTGGATTTGAATAAGCCTGATAACTCAACATAACGGCAAAAGACCAAATCAATGGGAAGCGATAATCCGTAAAAAGGGAGACTCCCAAAAGGAACACAACATACCATGGGTGAACGGTGCTGGACATGAAAAAATATATCGAGAGTACCAGTAGTGTTGAAGTAATGAGGGTTTGTAGGTTTTGGTTCTTACGCAAGAAAGTAAATAATAGGATGACGATGGCCATTACCTTGATCACCAATGTTCCATAGGCTTCAATGAGTTCCCAAGGCTTGGCATCATAAAAAGTGACCGCTATTTTTTTTATTCCATTGTAGATTCCGGCATTGAATTCAAAATTGGAGAACCATAGACCGATGGTATCCGAATAGTTGTCGATGAAAAATGGAGCGTAAAAAGGAGTAAGCAGGATAAGACAGCCCAGTCCTGTTAAGGCATAGAAGAAAATACTTTTTCGTAACCCCAAATACTTCAAAAAAAGAGGCAGAAAGAGTATTGGGACCAATTTTACCATTATGGATGTGGCATACAATGAAGCCCCAAGCCACCATTTTTGGTTTGAGATTAGATAGATTGCCCAAACAAAGAAGAACAGCATGGTTCCTTCAAAGTGTAGGTTTCCGGTGAGTTCGATGATGGCCAAGGGGTTTAAGAAATACCAAAAGGCCATATAGCTGGGTCGGTTGAGCTTTTGGAGAAGCTTTCGGCCAAAATAGAGGACTCCCAAGTCACTAAGGATAGTGATCAGTCGCAGTGCAATGATGGCACCGAGCACACTACCGCCTCCAAGAATAGATGCAAGGGCAAAGAAAAATTGGTTTACCGGAGGGTAGTTGCTATAATGTTTGGCATGAAGGCTTCCCATACCGGCATGTAATTCATCAGCATTGGCTATGGAAAAATTGGGTTGCTCCATAAGCCGGTCCGGCGTATACAAGTAGGGGTTGAAACCATTTTTGATGAGCTCCCCATCCCAAATGAACCGATAGAAATCTTGGGAGAGATTAGGTTCTGCGATAAGGAAAATCAACCTAAAAAGGATTCCCGCCGCCAAAAGGAACTTAAAGTTCCATTTTTCAAACTGAATAATCTTGTAGCAAAAAAAGAACAGTCCACTAAACAGTGTCAGCAGCTTTATGTAGTCGGTGCGGTCTAAATCATACCCAAAACTGGTGTAGAACAACATACTCCCGATAACAAAGAGTATCGGGTATTTGTGCAGGTTCCAGTAAGAGCGCATGAATTTAAGCCTTGGATGTCAGCGACTTAAAGAATACAAAGCCAAAGCCTAGGAACAACATCAAATGGAATGGGAAAAGTCCGTAATCATTCAATGGGATGGCACTGTACATTCCAAAAAGGAAGTAGACCATCAGGGCAAATTCCAAAATCATATTGGGCGATAGTTTCTTGGCCAAATATTTATTGCCCTTCCACGTATCGGTAAGGTTGTTGATGTTGAACTTGGGCGTACGCACAAACTCACTTCGCTTACCTAAATGTCCTTCCAAAACAGCAACCGTGTTATGCAGGGAGAAGCCCAATGCTACCGAAAAGAAAGTAAAGAACAGCTTGATGTAGTCCACAAAATTATCAAAACTACTTCCCTGTATACTTTTATAGGTGAACCAGTAACAAATGAATAGGATAATGGTACTGATGATGAAGAAGCTGGTTACTTCAAATATCCATCCCAAATGGCCATACATATTTTTAATGTACAGCATGGGAATGCTCAACAGGGCAACGATAAACACGCAAAGGAACATAGAACTGTTCAATAGGTGCATTACGCCGTGGAACTTGGTTTTAAAGGGAATGTTTTTGGCAGTGATCACACTCCAAACCGTTTTTCTGAAGTTTTCGGCGCCACCTTTGTTCCAACGGAATTGCTGGGAGCGGGCTGCGCTGATTACTACGGGAAGCTCGGCAGGGGTTTCCACGTCTTCCAAATACTTGAACTTCCAGTTTTTCAATTGGGCACGGTAGCTCAGGTCCAAATCCTCGGTCAAGGTGTCGCCTTCCCAGTTACCGGCATCCAAGATGCACTCTTTTCTCCAGATACCTGCGGTACCGTTAAAATTGATGAAATGTCCCTTGGAATTTCTTCCCACTTGCTCTAAGGTGAAATGGGCATCCAAAGCAAAGGCTTGTATACGGGTCAGGGTAGAATAATCACGGTTGATATGTCCCCAGCGCGTCTGCACTACTCCGATTTCCTCGTCTTTAAAGTAGGGAACGGTCTTTTTGAGCCAATCGCTTTCAGGAAGAAAATCTGCATCAAAAATGGCGATGAACTCTCCTTTGGCTATAGCCAAACCTTCTTTCAAGGCACCGGCCTTAAAACCTTTTCGGTTTTCCCTGCGGATGTGTTGGATGTCCAAACCTGTTTTTTGGAGCTCTTTTACCCTTCTGGCTGTTTCTATTACAGAGTCATCGGTAGAGTCGTCCAACACCTGGATTTCCAATTTACTTTTAGGGTATTCTATTTTGGCAATATTGTCCAACAAGCGCTCCATTACGTATTCCTCATTGTAAATGGGAAGTTGAATGGTAACAAACGGAATTTCTTTTGGATCTAGTAAATTGAATTTTGGAGCTTCCTCGTTTCGCTTTTTATACCCTAGATAGTTTATCAAGAGGTTTAATTGGGCTAGACTGTAGAAGAATATCAAGATCAAAGCCGTACTGTAGATGGCAATGATGATAAGAGCGATAGTGAGTCCCATGTTATTTTAAACTGTATTTAAAGATCCAACCCAAAATTTTTATGCCTGCAAATATAGTACCTTTTACCGTTCCTGAAACTTTTGACACTCCAATTCTTCGTTTATAACGTACTGGTACTTCGGTATATGTCATTTTTTTTCTTAAAATTTTTAACTGCATTTCCACGGTCCACCCGTAAGTCGTGTCCTGCATTCCCAATTCTTTGAGCTTTTCATATTTAATGGCTCTAAAAGGTCCTAAATCCGTAAATCTTGATCTAAAGAACAATCGCATCAAAAAAGTGGCCAACCAATTGCCAAAAACCTGTTGCGGTGTCATAGATCCTGGTTCACGAAGTTCTTTTTTACGTGCGCCGACCACAAAATCAATGTCCTTCTCCAAGATGGGGGCGATTACTTTATCCAGTTCTTCTGGATAATCTGAGTAATCTCCGTCAATAAATACGATGATATTGGGTGTTTTGGATGCTTTGGATATATATTCTATCCCTTTTAGGCAGGCAGAGCCATATCCTTTGCGGGTTTCGGTGATTACAGTAGCTCCTGCTTTTTGCGCATTTTGAATGGTATTGTCGATAGATCCATTGTCCACCACAATAATTTCAGAAACATGTTTCGGCAACTCCGAAACCACCTTGCCTATGGAATCTCCTTCGTTGATTGCGGGAATGATTACCTTGATATTGGTCATAGGTATTCTTAGGATTTATCTTGAAGTTGCCAAAACTACACTATTCCACCGATTTTGACTTGGTGGATATGACCCAAAGGGAATTATTTTTGGTTCACCAAGTCCATAAGGTCAACATCGTTGCCCAACAACACTTGGTTGCTGTCAATACGTCCCTTTTGAGGCCCATTTTCCAATTTCAATACCCCTCTTGGGCAAACAGCGGAGCAGATGCCACATCCCACGCAACTAGACCTGACAATGTTTTCCCCTTTCTGGGCATAGGCACGGACATCAATGCCCATTTCGCAATAGGTGGAGCAATTGCCGCAAGAAATGCACTGACCTCCGTTGGTGGTGATGCGGAAGCGGGAGAACAGACGTTGTTGAAAACCAAGAATGGCGGCCATGGGGCAGCCAAATCTACACCAGACCCGATTCCCGAAAATGGGGTAAAACCCGGTTCCTATCACCCCTGAAAAAATACTGCCGATCAAAAAAGAATAGGATTTGCGAAGGGTTTCGGATTTGAACAGGAATACATGCCCCTCCCCACTAAAAAAATGGAATCCGACCAAAGCCATAATGATGACAAAATAACCAATGGCTCCATATTGGGCGTCTTTTTGAAGCTGTTCCCTTTTAAAGAGCATTACCCAACCAAAAACCAAGGTCAATAACGAAGCCACACCGATTAAAAAGGTACTTTTGGTAAGCCAGTACTTGCTCGTGTCGGTGCCTAAATAGGAGTAGATGACAGCGGTGGTCATCAGGGTCACAAAAACCAATACGCTGTGTACGACCCAACGTTCAATGCGCCATGCCTTTACAGATTTGTCACTGAGCTGTCGGAAAGAATCCCCGGCAGTTTCGGCCAATCCGCCGCATCCACAAACCCAAGAACAG
>JAUICT010000108.1 GCA_030429325.1 Bacteroidia bacterium | reverse complement strand
CCCGCTGCAGAAAGAACAGGGAACATGACCCTTAGACCTGATTCCATTGTGCATGAAATCATCTATGACCCCAATACCAAAAAAGCAACAGGGGTCAAAGTCATAGATAGGGAGACCAAGGAAGAGTTTGAGTTCAAGGCCAAAGTTATTTTCCTTTGTGCCTCTGCCATTGCTTCTACATCTATTTTGATGCAATCCAAATCCGATAGGTTCGAAAATGGATTGGGCAACGACTCCGGTGAACTGGGACACAACATAATGGACCACCACTTTTTGGTAGGGGCCAGTGGCAAATTCGATGGGTTCGAAGACAAATATTATAAAGGCAGGAAACCCAACGGCATCTATGTACCCCGATTCAGAAACCTTGGAGGTGATTCCGACATGAAAGATTTTACGCGTGGGTATGGCTATCAAGGTGGAGCCGGAAGAGGAAATTACGAAGAGTTGGTAGCCGAAGCTACATTTGGCAAAGACTATAAAGATGCTGTTCTTACCCCCGGTGGCTGGACGATGAACATGTTGGCCTTTGGTGAGATTCTTCCCTATCATGACAACAAAATGACCTTGGACTATGACAAGAAGGATCAATGGGGGCTTCCAACCGTTACTTTTGATGCTGAAATTCAGCAGAACGAGCTGAACATGCGTAAAGATATGCAGGATCAAGCGGTACAAATGCTTGAAAAAGCAGGGGCAAGGGACATTACACCTTATGACAATCCTTATGCCATAGGGTTGGGCATCCATGAAATGGGTACCGCACGTATGGGTCGTGATCCAAAAACTTCCGTGGTCAATGGAAACAACCAAGTACACGCCTGTAAGAATGTTTATGTTACTGATGGAGCGTTTATGACCTCAGCTAGTTGCGTAAACCCATCATTGACTTATATGGCATTTACTGCAAGAGCGGCAAACCATGCTGTTCAAGAACTTAAAAAAGGAAATATATAATGGAAAGAAGATCCGCACTTAAGAATATGGGTATGGCTTTTGGCTATGCCGTGGCCACTCCCACCCTTTTGGGGCTGCTTCAAAGCTGTAAGGACAAACCGGCCTATGCAGAATGGGTTCCTTCCTTTTTGGGCAAGGAACAGGGTTATGCCTTGGCTCAAACCTTGGATGTCATCCTTCCAAAGACAGACACTCCCTCCGCCACGGAGATGAACGTACATGTCTTTATTGATGCATACTTGAACGAGGTTTTACCTGAGGAGCAGCAGGATTTTGTAAAACTGAAAATGAGCAATTTCTTTGACAAGGTCTTGGCCGATTCAGGAAAAGAATCCCTATTGGATATTGAGTCCGCTGATATAGAACCTGCTTTGCAGACCTATCTCAAAAAACGCACCGATGATGAAGAGGAAGCCCACTTTGAAGCCATAAACAGCTATATGGATGCGATTAAACAGGGCGGGGAAGCCTCCTTGGATGAAGATATCGCTAGCTTTTCCTTTGCCAACGATTTAAGAAACTTGGCTACTTGGGCCTATAAATCTTCTGAATTTGTTGGTGAAGAAGTTTTGGCCTATTTGCCGATACCTGGCGAATATATTGCCTGTGGAGATTTAAATACACTGACGGGAGGCAAGGCCTGGTCATTGTAAGTTTTGTTCTTTATACCTATAAAAACCTCCTGCTTAGGAGGTTTTTTGTTTTTATCCCTGTACCTATTTCAAGTAAAAAAAATACCTCGGAAGTTGTTCATGGTGGGGTGAACTTTTCCGAGGCATCTGATCAATAAACACTATCACATGTACTGTTTGAGTACAGTACAGACTATGATCCACACATTAAACAGTCATCATCTGCCTGACCTGCTTTGGCGCGTGCAATCATTTCTTTCATTTCTTCCGGGGTAAGGGGCTGTACATCCACTTCCTGTTGATCCACAGATGTGGCCTCTACCTTGATAGTTTCCGCAGATACCGATTTGGCTTCCACTTCGGCCACAACGCTCACAGGAGCTTCTTTTTTCTTGGTGTTATCCAATGTAAACTTAATGGCGTCCACTGCAGCCTTGGTCCGTAGGTAGTACATTCCTGTTTTCAAGCCACTTTTCCAAGCGTAAAAATGCATCGAGGTCAACTTGGAGTAATTGGCATTTTCCATGAATAGGTTCAACGATTGACTTTGATCAATGAAATAGCCACGATGTCTACTCATATCGATGATATCCTTCATACTAAGCTCCCAAACGGTCTTGTAAAGCTCTTTGATATCTTCTGGGATAACATCAATATTCTGAACAGAACCGTTGGCACGCATCAGCTCCTGTTTAAGGTTTTCATTCCATAGGCCCAGCTTTACCAAATCTTCCAATAGGTGTTTGTTCACTACAATAAATTCTCCTGAAAGCACCCTTCGGGTATAGATGTTTGAGGTATAGGGCTCAAAACATTCGTTGTTGCCCAAAATCTGCGAGGTGGATGCCGTTGGCATTGGCGCCACCAACAAGGAGTTACGTACTCCATGCTTTTTGACATCTTTTCTGAGTTTACCCCAATCCCATCTTCCTGAAAGCTCTTCGTCTTTAATACCCCATAGGTTGTGTTGAAACTCCCCTTTAGATATGGGCGAACCTTCATAGGTTGAATAGGTGCCTTCTTCTTTGGCCTGTTCCATGGATGCGGTAACAGCAGCAAAGTATAGGGTCTCAAAAATCTCTTGGTTCAGTTTCTTGGCTTCATCACTGGTAAATGGCAATCTTAGCATGATAAAGGTATCCGCCAGACCTTGCACACCCAAGCCAATGGGCCTATGCCTCATATTGGAGTTTTCTGCCTCTTTAACGGGGTAAAAATTACGGTCTATGACCCTGTTTAGGTTTTTGGTGACCCTTTTGGTGACCCTGAACAGTTCCTTATGATCAAATTCACCGTTCTTTATGAACATGGGCAACGCAATGGAGGCCAAGTTACATACCGCTACCTCATCCGGGGAGGTGTACTCCAAAATCTCGGTACAGAGATTGGAAGAACGGATAGTCCCCAAGTTTTTTTGGTTGCTCTTTCGGTTGGCAGCATCCTTGTATAACATGTAGGGTGTACCTGTTTCTATTTGGGATTCCAATATCTTTTCCCAAAGGTCTCTGGCCTTAATGGTCTTTCTACCTTTTCCTTCTGCCTCGTATTTGGTATAAAGTGCTTCAAATTCTTCGCTATGGCTATTAAACAGTCCAGGGCATTCATTGGGGCACATCAAGGTCCATTCGCCGTCGGCTTCCACCCGTTTCATGAACAAGTCTGGTATCCACATGGCATAGAACAAATCCCGTGCCCTCATTTCTTCTTTACCGTGGTTCTTTTTAAGATCCAGGAAATCATAGATATCTGCGTGCCATGGTTCCACATAAACGGCAAAGCTGCCCTTTCTTTTTCCTCCACCTTGATCCACGTAGCGTGCAGTATCATTAAACACACGTAACATGGGGACAATTCCGTTGGATGTTCCATTGGTTCCCGCTATGTAGGATCCCGTAGCCCTTATGTTATGAATGGATAGTCCAATACCCCCCGCTGATTGTGAAATCTTTGCGGTTTGTTTTAGGGTATCGTAAATCCCATCAATACTATCATCCTTCATGGCCAAGAGGAAGCAGGATGACATCTGAGGTTTTGGTGTGCCTGAGTTGAATAGGGTTGGCGTAGCATGTGTAAAGTATTTTTTGGACATCAACTCATAGGTTTCCACCGCAGCTTCCAAATCATTTAAATGGATTCCCACGGCTACCCTCATAAGCATGTGCTGTGGCCGCTCTGCAATTTTACCATTGATTTTCAGTAAGTAAGAGCGCTCCAAGGTTTTAAAACCGAAATAATCGTAGCCAAAATCACGGTTATAAATTATGGTTGAATCCAAAGTATCTGCATTTTCAGAGATTACCTTGTACACTTCATCCGATAGCAATGGAGCCTTTTTTCCTGTTCTTGGATTCACATATTCGTAAAGGTCCTTCATGGTTTCCGAGAAGGACTTTTTGGTGTTCTTGTGCAGGTTGGAAACGGAAATCCTTGCCGCAAGCTTGGCATAATCCGGATGCGTGGTTGTCATGGTCGCCGCTATCTCTGCAGCCAAATTGTCCAGCTCCGAAGTAGTAACACCATCATATAAGCCCTCTATAACTCTCATGGCTACTTTTACCGGGTCTACAAGGATGTTCAGTCCATAACAAAGCTTTCTAACTCTAGCCGTAATCTTGTCGAACATGATCGGCTCTTTTCTTCCGTCTCTTTTTACTACATACATGGTGCTACTAGTGTTTTAATTGATCTGTGTGTTTTGCCCAATTGCACTTGACAATGTTAAAATTTTAACATTTTTAGGTTAAGGTCTTGAAGACTTCCGGG
The DNA here is from genome assembly GCA_030429325.1 of Bacteroidia bacterium. Taxonomy (GTDB): domain Bacteria; phylum Bacteroidota; class Bacteroidia; order Flavobacteriales; family Flavobacteriaceae; genus Flagellimonas. Next base: position 2,527 of record JAUICT010000108.1, on the reverse strand, counting down.
GGCATTGGAAGTCAACAAAAAATAGGCTAATTAAAAGTCCGCGTCGAAACTGATTTTTTGCGAATCTGAGTCCTTTTCCTTGTTTAAAACGCCAGCTTTCTGGTATTCGGAAACTCGTTTTTCAAAGAAATTGGTCTTTCCTTGGAGCGATATCATGTCCATGAAATCAAATGGATTGGTGGCATTGTAGACTTTTTCACATTGCAGTTCTACCAACAATCTATCTGTAACAAACTCCAAGTATTGGGTCATTAGTTTTGCGTTCATTCCTATAAGGCTCACTGGAAGTGACTCGGTAATGAACTCTCTTTCTATGTTTAGGGCATCAACAATTATGTCCTTAATACGCTCTTTTGGCACTTTGTTCACCAAATGATTATTGTGCAGGTGCACCGCATAATCACAATGCATTCCTTCGTCCCTAGATATCAATTCATTGGAAAAGGTAAGTCCTGGCATCAACCCTCTTTTCTTCAACCAGAAAATAGAACAGAAAGCACCGGAAAAGAAAATACCTTCTACAGCGGCAAAAGCGATCAAACGCTCAGCAAAGCTTGGGGACTCTATCCACTTTAGGGCCCAATCTGCTTTCTTCTTGATTGCCGGGAAATTTTCTATGGCCTGGAACAGTATATTCTTCTCTTTTTCATCCTTCACATAGGTGTCAATGAGAAGGGAATAGGTTTCAGAGTGTATGTTCTCCATCATAATTTGGAAACCATAAAAGAACTTGGCCTCGGAATATTGCACTTCGTTTACAAAGTTTTCCGCCAAGTTTTCATTTACAATACCATCCGAAGCCGCAAAAAAGGCCAAAATATGTTTGATGAAATACCGCTCATCATCATTGAGCTTGGAATTCCAATCTGTTAAATCTTGATGCAAATCAATTTCCTCCGCCGTCCAGAAACATGCTTCACATTTCTTGTACCAATCCCAAAGATCATGGTGCTTTATGGGAAAAATTACAAATCTATCCTTGTTTTCTTGCAATATGGGTTCAATGGCTGTCGACATAGTATCTCGTTAAAAAGTTTATAATCTGGAAGGAAATTTCCATGTGAATAGGGCTAACAAAGATTCAAAAATGTTATTAGATTGTAAAGTTGGATTTGTCAAAACAAGGGCAAAGTTTTTAACACAACCTGTTGAAATCTAGGGTCGCCAGCGATGTTCCTTGGGTTTGGGCCAAAAGCCAAAAAATGATAAGTTTTTGGAGCAGGACATTCTGAATGCAAAAAGACCAAAAAGTATATTTTACCATACTTTTTGGTCTTTCCTATTTATGAAGATTAAACTCAGAGGCTTAACCGAATATTACCAAACAGTACGGCCTCTTCAAGCCTTGCCAATGGAATCCTTGAAATTTTAGGTAGTTCCCCCGAAACCTAAAACCAATATAACACCGTGGCAGACCGAAGATTTAATTTTGCAAGCGGTTTCTATAATCAAGAGAATGGTTGCTTCGGCCGTACAATTATTGGCAATATGTATATGAACTCCTTATTTGGGCAGGTGACTGTTCTTGACCGCCATCTGGTCCCAATTGGATTGTATCTTTAGTGCTTTCTTTTCGGAAACAGCAGCAAAAATCAAGGCTGCCACCAAAATCACAAACAACACAACACATTTTCTCATAGCAGTAAAACTAATTCCTCCAATTTTTGACAGAGCCAAGATAACCAACAAAAAACCTCCCTGTCAATGGGATGTATAAACGGTCATTTTTTGTGTATAATCGGTTTTCATGCTGTTGATGGTTTCATGAAATCAACGACATACAGGCGCAAAAGCGCAGCTTTTTCGCTTGATCTTGCATTTTTTACCGATTATACGTGTAATACATCCATTAGCACATAAATTAAGGAGGTGTTGGAAGAATAATCCTAAATTTGATATACCTAATCCCCACTGGATGTTAGAAGCTGTAATTGTTGACGATGAAATAAAAGCACTACAGAGCTTGAGCTGGGAATTGACCAACCTGAGCGATGAAGTGGATATTGTTGCTTCCTTTACCGATGCCCATGAGGCACTGGCCTATTTGGAGCGCAATACCCCCGACTGTCTTTTTTTGGATATAGAAATGCCTGCCATGGATGGGTTCCAGTTCATTAAAAGCCTTAAGAACAAAGATTTTCCCGTTGTTATTACCACAGCGTACAACCAATATGCCCTGCAGGCCCTAAAGAACGAGGCCATAGACTATCTGCTTAAGCCTATTGATACAGACGATTTGCAAGTGACCATAGCCAAGATAAAAAAGTTCAACTCCAAGAATTTGACCGTCAATAAATTAGAGGAAATCCTGTTGAACTTCAACTCGGAATCGCACAGCAAAAAAATTACAATTAATACTGATGGTAAATTGTTGTTCCTAAATAGTGATGATATCCTATATGCTGAATCTGATGGTAACTATAGCACTATATTTTTGAGTGATGGCCAAAAAATTTTGCTCACCAAAAAACTGAAGGAGGTAAATACACTTTTACCAAACACCAGCTTTTTTAGGATTCATAATTCC
>JAUICT010000107.1 GCA_030429325.1 Bacteroidia bacterium | reverse complement strand
TGGATGACACAGAGTTCAATTTCAACTCCTTTACCTCATTCAGGTTTACATTCTCGGCAAAATCGGTCTGTAGCTGGCCATAGTTCCACTGCTGTACAACAATGGGGGAATACGAAGCCTTTATACTGGTCTTACTGCCATCGATGGTAGAAGCAAGCAAGCTTGCGTAGGACAAGCTTGCATTGATGTTCTTTGTATTGGCGGCCAATTTCACCTCACCGTGCCGTACATCCATTTTAAGTTTAATGTACTTGGGCATTTTGATCTTGATTCGCTTTTTTACCTTGTACTCCTTATGTTTTCCATCTTCCGAGGAATAATAAAATACATTGGGGCCATCTTTATGAATACGGAATACCCTTTCACGCTCTTGCTTTATCTCTTCCCGCTGGATTCTTGCTTCTTCCCTTTGCGCCTTAACTTCTTCCCTAACTTCCTTTCGCATTTGTTCGCGCTCTTCCATGAGCTGCTTACGGTCCTCTTGCATCTGCTTTCTCATTTCCTCCCTTTCCTCGGCCCGATCTTTTAATTCATCGCTCCATTCCTCAAAACGCTTTTTGTACTTCTTATCAAAATTTTTATCAAAATTCTTTTTCCACTCTTTTAGATATTTTTCACCATCTTTCTTATACGCATCGTAATCAAACTCCATAAAAGGCATTGGGGGCATTGGGGGCAGTTCTGGAATAACAACTATTTCCGGAATTTCGGGAATCTCTGGAATCTCGATATCTGCCATGATATGTTCCACGGAGGGCACATCAGGAAAAACAAAATCAAAATTACTGTTGAAATCGTACACCATGGGACCAAAACGGTTTCCTTGGGTACTAACTTCAATTTCCTTGCTATTGCCCATGATCTTGATCAGATCTCTCTCAAAATACGATGTTGCTTCCTCGTCAGTGGCCCCTTCCAGTTCCACAACGGCAGTTACTTCCACTTGGTCTTTGTCCCACGTTTCAAACTCAATGTCTGCATAACTGGTATTCAGGTTGATGACAGCCTCCTTGTCAACATTGAAGGTCTCCTTGTACGTTTTTGATTTCTCCTGTGCCTGGATAGCGGTACCCGCCATCACCAAGAGCATCAGGCTAAACCATATTTGATGATTCCTGTTCATTTTTTGATGATTTTAATTGATTTAACTTTGATTTTAAACGTTGCAGCAACTGCAATCGCAGTTGAAGGTTTTTTACCAAGGCACCTATGGTCTGGTCATTGGGGCCTATTTCGTTAAGCTCTACGTTCAGTCGGCGATATTCCGCATCCAGTTCGGCCAATCGTGTCATATAGCTGTCCAACACTTCCTTATTCTCCGGGTTGGACTCCAAATCTGAAAGTTGCAGATTAATATTGGTGAGATAATAATTCTCTACTTTCTGCAAATCTGGGGACAAATCACCCAAAGAAAAGGTTTGCTGGATCTTGGTCTCATTCCCAACCACTTGGTCTGTAACTGGGGATATTTTTTGCTCCCCCGATAAAAAGTAAGCGGTAACTCCCAAAATAACCACAACCGAAGCGGCAATTCGCATCCAAAAAATCTGGGGAGTCCTATTTTTGGTGAGACTCGGAAGCTCTTTCTCCAATTTGGACAAAAACCGAGCCTCATGCCCTTCTTTCATGCTGTGTGTCCTTTCCCGCTCTTTGGCGAACATTTCTTTAAGATCCTGTGCCATAAGCTATATCTTTTAATGTTTCTTTCAATTGTGCCTTTCCCCGAAGCAATCGGGTCCTTGATGCCGAATCCGAGATGTCCAGGATTTCGGCAATCTCCCCATGGTCATAGCCTTCCACTAAATAAAGCTGCACCACATATTGGTACTTTGCAGGCAATTCCTCAATGGCCTTTTTTACTTCCTCCATGGAAATTCCTTCCTCCACCTTCCAATCATCCTCTTCAGCTACCTGCATGTAATTCTCGTTCAATTCAACCGTTTTTTGGTGTTTCGACTTTAAAAAGTCAATACTCCCGTTCACCACTATCCGCTTTAACCATGCCCCGAAGGTTACCTCTCCTTTAAATTGATCTATTCGTTCAAATGCCTTGATAAAGGATTCTTGGAGCACATCCTCTGCATCATCCGGATTCTTCACGAAGCGCATGGCCACCCCGTACATGCCATTACAATACTGGCGGTACAGTTTTATCTGGGCCTTACGGTCGTTGGCCTTGCATCTTTCAACCAGATCAATTTGAAACACGGTCGGTTTTATGTTGGGTTAATTTGTTGTTCCATATAAGGACGATGGAAAAAAAGCAACGTTGCAAAATAGTCTTCTTTTGGCGGTTTTTTAACAAAAAAATCCCGTTGAGGATTCAACGGGATTTCTTTTAGCAACATGGGTTTCAATCTTTTATTCGTCCATTAACAGGTTCAGGTGTACCGTAATATTGTCTCGCGTGGCCTTGCTATACGGGCAAATTTCGTGGGCGGCATTGATCAACGTCTCCCCCATTTGCTTATCCACTGTGGGCAAATAAGCATCCAAGGTAGCTTCCAAGTAAAAACCATCCTCTTCTTTGTTGAACTCAATGGTGGCCGTAACACTAAAATCCCCTAAATCTTCAATATGGTGCTCCTTGGCCACAGCCTCTAAAGCACCTGCAAAGCAGGTAGAATACGCTGCGGCAAAAAGTTCCTCTGGATTGGTGGATTTTGAATCAGGTTTTCCCTTGGAATTGGGCATACTGATGTCAAAATCGATCACACCGTCCTCACTCTGCACATGCCCGGATCTTCCTCCCGTATTGGTAGCCTTACTCTCAAAAATAGTTTTCATCTGTAAAATGTTTATTAAGTTCCTAAAATGGATGGGCCAGAGCCCACTTTCCATATTAATATGAGAAGTTACCATTTGTAAACGGATGTCCCTAATTACAGTTATTAAATTTGTGTGAAATAGTATGGATTCCCTCCCTTCAAAAACGGTTGCCACAATCAATCCCAATACGGGATAACCCGCAAAAACTTTATACCTTAGTGGTCCGACTCCATTACAAAACATCTTGGCCAATAAAAAAAATACAACTCCCGCTAGCATTTCCAAAATTCAGGAACTACGGAAACAGGAAATTTCCGTGGATACCTTGACCAAAGGCATCTTTGAAGGAAACAAGGCCCTATTGGCCAAGGCCATTACCTTGTTGGAGAGCACCAATCCCGTGCATTTTGAAAAAGCCAACGCAGTCATAGAAAAGTGCCTTACCCAACCTAATTCCAGTATCCGTCTGGGGATTACCGGGGTTCCCGGGGTGGGAAAAAGCTCATTTATTGAAGCCTTGGGCTCCCTGCTGACCTCAAAAGGAAAAAAGGTGGCCGTTTTGGCGGTAGACCCCACTAGTTCCCTGAGCAAAGGGAGCATCCTTGGGGACAAGACCCGAATGCAATCCCTTTCCAAGGATCCCAACGCCTTTATCAGACCCTCCCCTTCCGGCAGCTCTTTGGGCGGAGTGGCCCAAAAGACCCGGGAAAGTATCATCTTGTGTGAAGCTGCTGGATACGACGTTATTTTGGTGGAAACCGTTGGTGTGGGACAAAGTGAAATTGCAGTACACAGCATGGTGGATTTCTTTTTGTTGTTAAAATTATCTGGGGCTGGCGATGAACTGCAAGGAATTAAAAGAGGCATCATGGAAATGGCCGATGCCATTGCCATCAATAAGGCCGATGGTGACAATTTGGAGCGGGCCCAACTGGCTGCCGCCGAATTTTCAAGGGCCCTTCACCTCTATCCACCTAAAGCAAACGGATGGATACCCAAAGTTTTAAAATGTTCAGCCATAGAACATAAGGGTATTCAGGAGATTTGGGACATGGTCGAGGGTTTTGTCGAAAAGAATCAGGAAAATGGACATTTTACAAAAAATCGACAGTTGCAGAACCGAAATTGGTTCTTTCAGACCGTTGATGAACAAATCAAACAGTTTTTTCATCAAAAAGCATCCTTTAAAAAGTCCCAGAAAAAAATGCTGAAGGCCATTGATGAGAACAAAATCTCCCCCTTTTATGCCGCAAAGGTCCTATTGGAAGATATTACCAAGGAACTTTAAATAAAAGCAATAAATTTGCACAGATTCCAAAACGAATGAGCACCGTCACCGATTCCCTTTTATCCATAGTGGTCCCGTTGTACAATGAAGAAGACAATGTGGCCCTTCTTACCCAAAAAATCCAAGAGAGTCTTGAAGGGTACAACTACCAAATTGTCTATGTGGACGATTTCTCAACGGATAAGACCCGCATAAAGGTCAAGGAAATGGATGATTCCAAAGTCCATTTGATCGAGTTGAAAAAGAATTATGGACAAAGTTTGGCTTTGGCCGCCGGGATTGACTACGCCGAAGGGGAATACATCATTACCATGGATGGGGATTTGCAGAACGACCCTTCCGACATTCCCCAAATGTTGGAATATGCCGTAAGTGGGGAATACGATGTGGTCACAGGTATCCGTCAGAAAAGAAAGGATTCCCTCATCAAGAAAATTCCCTCCAAGATTGCCAATTTCTTGGTTCGGAGGGTGACCAAACTCGATATCAAAGACAATGGCTGTGCCCTCAAAGTCTTTACCAAGGATATTGCCAAGGGACTCAACCTATACGGAGAAATGCACCGTTTTATCACACTTTTGGCGCATTTGGAAGGCGCCCAGATAAAGCAAGTTCCCGTAAAGCACCATGCCCGCCATGCCGGGGTTTCCAAGTACGGATTGGAACGGGTATTCAAGGTTGTGGCCGATATGATGCTCCTGCTCTTTATCCGAAAATATTTTCAGCGGCCCATTCACCTCTTCGGGATTTTTGGGGTGTTGTTGATCATCCTCGGTATCTTCATCAACATATACCTGCTTATCGTAAAACTTGGTTTTGGTGAGGATATCGGTAGTAGACCCTTGCTCATTTTTGGGATGATGTTCATTTTGGGGGGCATTCAACTCTTCACCATTGGTATTGTGATGGAGTTGTTGATCCGAACCTATTACGAATCCCAACAGAAACGACCCTATCGCATCAAAAAAATCTCTATAGGTGACGGAAAAACTGCGTAAAAAGCTCATTACAGCGCTGAAAATTGTCATCAGTGCGGTATTGATTTACTTTATTTTCACCAAAATAGATCTCAAGGATGTTCTGCAGACGTTAAAAAAGAGCGACCCCATCTATCTGGTTTTGGCCATCCTACTGTTTATCCTTTCCAAAGTATTGGCTGCTTTTAGACTTAATCTTTATTTTCATGGGATTGGGGCAAAAATCACGCAATTGGCCAACCTAAAGCTATATCTATTGGGCATGTTCTATAACCTGTTCCTCCCCGGTGGAATTGGCGGTGATGCCTACAAAGGCTACGTAGTCCAAAAAGAATATAAGCCCGGGACAAAGAAAGTGGTCTCCGTGTTGCTGGTAGACCGTTTGAGTGGCATGCTGCTACTGTTTGTCTATGCCTGCACCTTGGCCCTCCTATCTTCCAATACTTTTTTTAATGGATTGAATGGGCTTATTGCTCTGGCCATTCCCCTTAGCATTGTGGTCTTTTGGTGGGTGAACAAACGCTTTTTCATTTCTGGATTTCCAGTATTTTGGAAATCTTTGGGCTATTCAGCCTTGGTGCAACTGGCCCAGTTGATCTGCGTGTTATGCATTCTGAAATCATTGTCCATTGGATTGGATGTTGTGGAGTACCTTTTTGTCTTCTTGGTTTCTTCCATTGTATCCGTAATCCCATTGACCATTGGTGGCATCGGAAGTAGGGAGATTACCTTTTTATATGGTGCGGAGTGGTTGGGGTTGAATGCCAGCACGTCCATTGGCATCAGTTTTACTTTTTTCCTGATCACGGCCTTGGTTTCCCTTATGGGAATGTACTACCATTTTAAAAAGCCGGAACTGAAAACGGTTTCCTAATCCAAATGCACCAAATGCATTCGGTTCAATTTCTTCTGACGGGTGTTGGGATTCAAGAACTTAAGTTGCAAACGTGTAATCCGGAATTGGTCTACCGTAATTTGTTCACTCCAATCTAATCCATCCCGCTGCATTTTTTCAAGCTCGGCATCCGTAGCATATACCCAAACATCCCTCATATCCATCAATTCTGTTAAGGTGGTAATGTTGACAGGGTTCTTGTTATAAAAATCCAAGGCCCAGGTATGTCCTTCCGAAATCTTGTAAATCTTATCCGCAGGAATGTTGTCCTCTGCAACTTTCTCCGCCATCGTGGAACCCGCTTGATACTCCAGAAGGCGAGGATAAAAATGCGTATTGAGCAAACCGTTCAACAATAACGATGTACATACAGAAATGGTCAAAATCCTAAGATAAGGCGCCTCTTGTTTCAAACAATAGTAGACAACACCCGAAAGTGCTGCCAACAACACCAAATAGCCATACCAATGCCCCAACTTGAACACATAAAAGCAAACCAAAACGGTAAAAACGAAGACCAGGCTCAAAATAAAGTACTGTACTATTACCAATACTTTGGCCACCTTTTCTTTTTGTTCATGATGGATTCGATAAAGATATCCTGCTGAAAGCACCGCATACAAAGGAATGAGTATGTTCATGTAATGCGGCAGTTTAAACTGTGCAAAACTGATCAGAAAAAAAAGAATGGAGATGCTGCCAAGAGTAAGGAACTCCAATTGCGGCCTGTAGGCAAACTTTGTTTCCCAAAACGTTTTGAGTTTCGTCCAGTAGGCTATCAAGGCCAAGATAGTCCAAGGCAGAAACACCCATAAAAAAGTATGGAAGAAGAAAAAGAAATCGCTGCTGTTCTTACCTACACCTTCTCCGCTCATACGTTCAAAGCTCTGTTCCCAAAAAATAAAAAAGATACCGCTGCGGTGGTCTTTTCCCCGAATAATTTTTTCCGGGTGCAGATCAAATT
>JAUICT010000106.1 GCA_030429325.1 Bacteroidia bacterium | reverse complement strand
TTGGCGAGGTCTTGCCACCATTGCTGGGAGTTGGATCGGTGGTGGTGCCAATCAAGCGGCCATGCTGGAAGTATTCAATTACAACCAGGAGAACTATGGCGGTATGGTGTTGATTGATATTGTAGTAGCCAATTTATGGATGGCGATTCTTCTCTTGGGCATTGGTAAAACCAAACAAATAGATCGTTGGCTCAAAGCAGATAGTTCTTCCATTGAAGAGCTAAAGAAAAAAGTATCTACCTATACCGAGAAAATTGCACGAGTCACCACACTCCCGGATTTTATAATGATGCTATTCTTTGCCTTCACCGGAGTTGGAATTGCCCATTTTCTAGGAACCCATTTTGCTGGATTCTTAGAAGACAATTTTGAAGTCATCCGAAACAAACAAAAAATTCTCTCTTCCTTAGGTTCCGAGTTCCTGTGGATGGTAGTGTTTGCAACCGCCATTGGCATTGGACTTTCTTTTACCAAGGCCAAGACCTTTGAAGGTGCCGGAGCCAGCAAAATTGGGGGAATGTTTATTTACATATTGGTGGCCACCATTGGTATGAAAATGGATTTGGGCAAGGTTTTGGAAAACCCAGGGCTCATTGCCATTGGATTGATTTGGATGGCCATTCACGCAGGTCTTCTAATTTTGGTGGCCAAACTCATCAAGGCTCCGTACTTTTTCCTTGCCGTGGGTAGTCAGGCCAATGTGGGAGGGGCGGCTTCAGCACCGGTTGTTGCGGCTGAGTTCCATCCTTCACTTACTTCTGTGGGTATCCTTTTGGCCGTTTTTGGGTATGTAGTGGGTACCGCAGGGGCTTATTTATGTGCTTTGTTGATGGAAGTCGCCTCCAAAGTTTAAATATTTCAGAAGATTATTTGATATTTGCCCTGCAAAATTTTTATTGATGAAGAGGTTATTGTTTGTATTGTTATTGGGAATATTGGTGCTGTCCTGTGAAAAAAACACGGAAAACACCATGACCGTTTCCGGAAATATAAAAGGATTGAAAAAAGGAACCCTTTACCTACAACAGTTCAAGGATTCTACCCTTATGGTCTTGGATTCCTTGGAAATTGAAGGTGATGGAGCATTCAGTTTTTCTGAAGAAGTGGAAAGTCCCGACATTTTTTACCTCTACTTGAAAAAACAAGACAATAACGATATCAATGACCGAATCACCTTTTTTGGCGAACCAGGTCAGATTACCATTAATACCACATGGAAGACATTTGATACCGACCCAAAGATTTCTGGTTCTGCATCTCATGAAAAGTTTTCGGAATTCAATGAGATGATATCAAAATTCAACATCAGGGACATTGCCTTGGCGCAGCAAGCTTCATTACCTGAGTTTCAAGAAGACTCAACAGCCTTGGATTCGCTTCAAAAACTAGCGGACATTAATTTGGTGAGACGATACAGGTACGCACTAAACTTTGGTTTGAACAATGGAGGCTCTTACGCCACTCCATATATTATGATGGCAGAGGCAAGCAATGCCAACCCAAAATATCTGGATTCTGTATATAACGCCCTTACGCCTGAAGTAGCCACATCCAAATACGGAAAAGTGTTCCAGGACTTTCTAAGCAAGCAGAATTAACTAACTGGCAAGATTGTTCAAATCATTGACCAATTGAGTGGCCTTCTCTTCCAATTGGGCACGTACGTTCCTGAAGTGCGCTTTGCGGTCTTCCACGTCCTTTTGATTGATTTTATCCATGAGTTCGTCAAAAACCTCAATGGCCTTGTCTATAATGACCGTTCCCTCTTCAGATTCCTTGTTGCCAGAACCTGCCTCCCAAATGTAGACAGCCTCTATGATGTCTCCCAAAACAAAATTGACATCCTTTTTTAAATCACGTATACTTGCCATGCCAGTGTTTTTTATAAAGGTACTATTAAATGGTAACTTCCAAAAGTTTGGCGTTACCGGTATCTATTTCAATGGTGGAACTGGACGCTGCCACCAGCACCGTCTCCCCTTTTTTAATGTCAGTGGTGCCCCAGTCGTTGGAAATCTTTGCTTCTCCACCAACGCACATGTAAATGGTGAACGAATCTCTTTGTGACACATCTAAACCAATCCTCTTGGACAAGTCTAAAAAGTTCGTCTTAAAATAAGGGCAATCAACCATGGTGTTGGTTTCATCCTTACCCTTTGGGTAATCTACCTTGAAATCGTTCTTTTGCTCATAATCAATGGCATCAACGGCCAAACTGGTATGCAGTTCCCTTAGATTACCATCCTTGTCCTTTCGGTCAAAATCATAGACCCGATAGGTAATATCTGAGGTTTGCTGAATCTCCGCCAACAACACCCCAGCTCCTATAGCATGTATTTTTCCGGTATTGATGAAAAAGGTATCGCCTTCTTTGACTTCCTCATAGTTCATCAACTCCAAAAGAGTACCGGACTCCAGACTTTCAATATATTCGCTTTTTTCAACATCCCTATTGAAACCCACGATCAACTGGGCACCGGGATTAGCATCCATGATGTACCACATTTCTGTTTTTCCAAAGGAATTATGCCTTTTCTTGGCCAAGGCATCATTGGGATGCAATTGAATGGATAGGTCTTGTTTGGCGTCTATGAATTTTATCAAAATGGGAAATTCATTTCCAAACCGTTCCAGGACACTTTTTCCCAAAAGTTTTTCTCCTTGTAGGGCTATCAATTCTTGAAGAGAGGTTCCTGTTAGATTTCCATTGGATACTTCGGAAATATCTCCACTAACCCCAGAAAGTTCCCAGCTTTCGCCAGTAATATCACTCTCTATGGGTTTGTTGAGTACTTCTTTTAGTTTTGTTCCTCCCCAAAGACGCTCTTTGAGAATGGGTTTGAACTTTAAAGGGTATAAATCCATTTTATCCTGAATAGGTTACAAAATTACGAGGTGTTTCATAGAGCACCACTTCCAATTCATTGGCTTTAGCTATATGGGGCCTAAGTTTGCTCCAAATGACCACGGCAATATTTTCTGCAGTTGGGTTGAGATCCTTGAACTCAGGAACATCTGCATTCAGGTTTTTGTGGTCCAGCGCCTCTTCTACATGCTCCTTGATCAAGTCCTTAAGTACTTTTAGATCCATTACAAATCCGGTTTCTTGATCGATCTCACCCGTAACACTTACGATAAGGTCATAATTATGCCCATGGTAACGGGGGTTGTTGCATTTTCCAAAAACTGCTTGGTTTTTCTCTGCGTCCCAATCAGGCCTGTGCAATCGGTGGGCCGCATTAAAATTGGCCTTTCTGCTTACCTTGACTTTCATTTTACCTGGGGATTTTTTATCAAATGCTCATAGAAACGTTCAAAAATAATCTTGAACCATGCGGTATACTGCTCTGGATGTGCTGCCATATCTTTTTTGATATCCGATGGGCGCATCCATTTCCAATCGGCCACTTCCTCCAGGTTGATATTGGGAGAATCGTTGTAGAAGCCCATCATCACATGATCAAATTCATGTTCGGTAAGACCGTTATCAAAAGGGGCTTTGTAGACAAAGGAAAACAGTTCGGTAAGTTCCGTTTGAAATCCCATCTCTTCCATGAGTCTGCGTTTACCGGCCTCAATGTTACTTTCGCCATCGCGCTGGTGACTGCAACAGGTATTGGTCCATAACAAAGGGGAATGGTATTTATCCTTGGCCCGTTGTTGGAGCATGGTCTCTCCTTTATTGTTCATCACGAAAACCGAAAAAGCCCTGTGCAACAATGCTTTTTCATGCGCTTCCATTTTTGGCATTAGGCCAATAGGTTCATCCGCCTCATTCACCAAAATCACTTTTTCCTCTTCCATGAGGTAAAAATATGACCTTTGTAGGAATTTATGGGGTCAAGGGTTCTAAATTGTTCCTAAAAGAAGCGTGGTGATTTTAGATTCCCAATGTTTCTTAGGAAGTCGTATCGAAGAATAACCTCAAAAGAACCATCGTTAAAAGTAGCTGCGCCCAATTCGGTAATCTCACGATCATAGGCGAGTCCTATCATCAACTGATCGGAAACCATGAAACCAAACAGTCCACTAAAGGCCGCGTCCCATCTGTAGGCAACCCCTCCAATGAACCGCTCATTCAGCATAAAATTGGCGGAAAGGTCTACCTGTAACGGCGCGCCTTGTACCACCTTGGTCAAAAGAGTGGGTTTAAACTTTAAGAAAGGGTTTAAGTCCCAGACATAACCTGTGATGGCATAAAGGTTGATTTGCTCCTTGGCCGTGGATACGGAGGATTCGTCAAAGTGGGTGGTTTCCAAAATCCTTGGAGCCGAAAGACCTGCATAAAACCTGTCCGTATGGTAATATATGCCAGCTCCAATATTTGGAGAAAATTTGTTTTGAATATCCTGCTGCGACTGAAGCTGTGGGTCTATTTCAAACTCATCCAATTCGGAATAACGAATGTCCAACATGTGTGCACTGGCTTTAAGACCAAAACTCAACTTACCCTCAAAAGAGGTTTGAATCGTATAGGAAAAGTCCACATCAAAATAGGTTTCGGAAGTAGGGCCAATCTTATCGTTGACCACAGAAATTCCCAATCCAACCCCTCGGTAGCCCATAGGTGTATGGATGTTGAGGGTCTGCGTCTCAGGAGCTCCGTCAAGTCCCAACCATTGGTTCCTATATAGTGCCGCGATGCTCAAATGCCCTCGCGAACCTGCATAGGCCGGGTTCACACTTACCGTATTGTACATGTACTGGGTATACTGTGCATCTTGCTGCGCTTGGACCGTTCCCACAATTCCAAAGAAAAGTAAGGCCAGCAGTCCTTGTATATTTTTCAATAGATGTTTTATCTCCACAGTAACCATGTTTATCTGTTAATGTAAATGTATCCTGAAAGTTGCTTCATGTTTCCACCTTGATCTTGATAATCAATGACGTAGAAATAGGTGCCCACAGGAAGCTTGTTGTCTTGATCGACCGTTACCCTACCTTGGGAAGTTCCGTCAAAAACATTTCCAGTAGTATTATAGGACTTGGTCTGGAAGACCATTACCCCCCATCGGTTATAGATCCTGACCGTGTTGTTTGGATAATCTTCAATACCGTTAATGGCCATTACGTCGTGTACTCCATCCCCATTGGGTGTGATGACGTTAATCACATCAATGGTTTCGGCCGTTGTTTCACCCAAATCAGCGTCCAAGTAGTTGGGTATACCGTCTTCATCGGAATCGTCATTGGCATAGTTGCCATCCAAATCCAAATCCTCATCAATGGTTTCAATACCATCATCATCATCATCAGAATCCCTAAAATCTGGGATACCATCAGAATCCGTATCCAAAAGATCTGAGCTAGGGTCATCGATTTCATCATTGACGTCCAAATCAATCACAGTGCTGCCTTCAAAGGCATCATCAAGACCGTCATTGTCCTTATCGGAACCTATGAGTGTTATATCGGCAATGCCGTCTTGGTTCATATCGTGGCCCTCAATAATATCTGGAACATTGTCATCATCACTATCGGTATCCACATAATCAGGAATACCGTCGTTATCAGAATCCTGAGGGATCAAACCAATATTCCCATCATTTTCATAGGCATCGTCCAATCCATTTCCATTGATATCAACCGAGCTTGGTGGAATATACCCCAATGCAGGTTGTGCCTCAATATTATCTGGGATACCATCATTATCACTATCTATATCCAAGTAATCTGGAATACCATCCTCATCGGTATCTGTTGGGTTGGTAGATGGATCATTGTCGTTATCAGCATTGAGGTCCTCAAAACTATCCACAATACCATCCCCATCGCTATCCAAATCAACTCCAGAAGAGTTTACAATCACTGTGATTGTGGCCGTATCACAATGTCCATTGTCATCACAAACGGTGTATTCGAAAGAATCTGTCCCTATATAACCAGGATTGGGTATGTAGGTAATATTATCATCAGATGGATTGTTGGAGGTGCCATTATCATTTAGTTGGATAGATCCATTGGATGGATCAGTAGCAGTAATAGTTCCTATAGTTGGAATGTCATTATCATTTCCTCTCCATGAAATAACCACATCAACTCCTTGATCTGTTGAAACCGAGTCATCATTGGTATCCACAATTGGAAGCACATCAACAGTCACCGTAGCAGTACTACAATCTCCTAAGGTGTTACAGATGGTGTAATCAAAACTATCACTTCCATTAAAGTCAGGATTAGGAATATATGTTACATTATCATCTGACGGGTCATTGGGTGTGCCACTATCATCAATGTTGACAGTACCGTTTGTAGGGTTCGTTGTGGTAAGGGTACCTGTAGATGGCAAATCAGAATCATTGTCAAAAATGGGCGCTTGAATAGATTCATCTTCATTGACTACGATTAAGTCATCAACCAATGTAGCCGCCTGACTCATACAAACCACCGTAAACCGTGGTAACTCACTACTGTTTCCTACTTTAGTAATGGTAGCCGTATACCGTATCACACTTTGGGTACTTGTAACTGTTGGTCGGGTTTGATCTCCACTCAGTGATGGACTCCAACTTACTGTAGCTCCTGAAGGCACACTGGCAGAAATATCCAAGGTAACTTCATTGTTTGGCGCTTCACATTCTGTTAAAATAAAATATCCCGTGGCATTAGATCCACAAAGAGTACCATCGTACGTTGCAAAATAAACACCGGGTTGGGTTGCTTCGTAAAAAGAATTTGTTCCAAGAACTGTACCCAAATCGGAAGCTTCAAACCATTGGTAGTTATTTTCATCACCCGTATTGGGAGCTTGAAGCAAAAACTGGGCGTTTGCAAAGTTCATCCCCAAAAACAGGATGAACAATCCAATAAATAAAGACCTATGTAAGTTTTTTGAGTTCAAATCGATCAGTCTTTATCTCATTCTTATTTTACAACGAAAACCACATTGATCAATGCATTATAGTCTGATGGCTGACCAATGATATCATAGGTAA